>CALJLX010000292.1 GCA_937982495.1 uncultured Desulfuromonas sp. | reverse complement strand
GCGCAGGTGCCGGCGCCGACGGCCTCGCAGGCGAGATAAAGATTCTGGCAGAGATGCCCGGCGTCGAGGGCGATGACTTTATAGGAAGCCTCGCCGTAGCGCCATTCGGTGCGTTCGGGCAGGGCGGTCCAGAAAAAGGTGACCGCCGCCTCTCCGGCGAAACCCTGCCCCCGAGCGGCGGCGACGACCCGGGCCGAAAGCAGGGCGGAGGTCTTTTCCGGCAACAGGGCGTGGTCGAGGGGGAGGTAGCGGTACAAACCGGGGGCCAGGCCCTCGACCCGGAAGACCGCCAAGTAGGTTTCAAAGGGGTGCCGGCAACCGGCGGAAGGGACGGTGCGCAGAACCGCTGCTTCATGCAGCTGGGCGCGCACCCCTTGCGTGCTCCAGAGGAGAAAGGCCAGCTCGTCCCGGCTGAGCGGCCGCGCCGAGAAACGGCGACGGCTCTCCCGCCGGGCGATGGCCTCCTCCAGATCGCGGGGGGGAATCGTCCAGCTATCCCGGTCGGGCAGCGGAATGAGCGTCGCCCCTTCCGGCACCGGTTTTTGCGCCGGCGGTGGGGCGATTCCCCGGGATTGGGCCGTGCCCCGCCAGTCCACCTCCAGGCGGATCCGGTCGGTGAGAAAGTGACGTCCCGCTTTTTTGTCGATGGATGGCTTGCCCATGGCGAAAACCCAGAATGATGAAGGATGGAAGGTTGCGTTTTCGTGCTTGTCCGGCCCTTATTTGTAGTGCGTCCACATCCGCAGCACCTTCACCGTACGAATATCGGCGAGAACCTGATAGACCAGCCGATGTTGGATATTGACGCGTCTCGAATAAGCGCCCTCCAGGTCGCCGACGAGCTTTTCGTAGGGTGGCGGATTTTGCAAGGGATTCTCCGCGAGGAGGTCGAGCAGTTGCTTCGCTTTCGATTTCAACCCTGAAGCGGAAAGCTTCCTGGCATCTTTCTGGGCCTGCTTGGTGTAGACCCGCTTCCAGCTCACCAGTCCAATTCCTCGTCGCACTCTTCCACGGGCGTCTTCATGCCGTCGACGATGGACTCCTTCATGCCGGGAACGGAATGCAGATAGAGGGTCTCTTGCACGGCGCGCCAATCCTCCGCGGCAACCAGTACGGCGCTGTTGCGCTTGCCGGTGATCTGGATGGGTTCGTGCGATTCGGCTACGTCATCGAGAAGTTTATAGAGAAGCTTTCTCGCTTCGGTCGCTGTGATCGTGGGCATGGCCGCCTCCTTTGCGTACGCAAAATCGTACGTTAGTAGCGAAGCGATGTCAACCGGCAAACGCCAACGCCGCCCAGGGGGGTAAAACGCTGAAGCGGCGTCTTGACGGGGACGGGTTCCCCGGAAACTGGACCACGGCCCCACGTTTTGCTTTAAAAAATCGCACTCAGCCTTCATGGAAAGCCCTTTCATGAACCTTCGCGACGAGCTGAAATCAGGCGGAATCGGCATCGGAAACCGGCCACCGTGTCATTTGGCTTGTGAACGTTGATTCCTCACCAAAATCGACTCTTCAGTCCGCATCGGGGAATTCCTTGGGGGGATTAAATGAGCTGTCCATGCGCGGAATTCAGCCCCCGGAATTTAGTCAACAGCGATCAACGATCAGTATCACTCGCAAATTTAATTTTGCCGATGAGCATGACGTTATAGGTGCCTTCTTCACCGTAACCGATATCGACTATTTCATAGCCCGGCAACAATACGGCTCGGGCCCGTGATTCGATATAGTCTTCCTCCAGCACAAAATCCTTGACCGTCGACATCGATTCGATTTCGCTGCCGGCCCGTTCGATCGCCTGTCTCATGGCATTGATCCAAGCTTCCCGGTAGTCGGCCCCTTTGTTGGTCTTGATGCCGTCATCGTAGCCAACGATTTTCACATCGATGATTTCTTGCTTGATCTTCGGGGTAAAAATCCTGGCGATGACATAGCCCTGATTATCCCGCGTATAGGGCCAGCAAAGCTTGTCGGTGATGGATTCGTTCGATGAGGTGGGATCATTGATATGAAATTGCAGGGGTCCTTCCTGAGCCGCCACAAAGGTGTATTCGTTGCCGACGGCGAAAGGAACGCCATCCTTGTTGATTCGGGCGAGCAGGGTGGAAATGCTCCAGCCCGGAACGATGCGGCAGACGCAGATTTGTGACGCGCCTATGCCGTCCGGCCCCGTCGTTCCGCAAATCAGCCCGCCGCTCCACTGACCACTGGCCTCGATGGTATATTGCTGACCGACCCTGACAATGGCCCCGGAATCCAGCCATTCGTCGGCCTCGGCCAGTACCCTTACCCGAACCTCTTGCAACTCTGACGTTAAGACGTCAACTTCCGGCTGCTTTTCATAGTATTTGGCGCCACCGCCGCATCCCGTTAAGACGAAAACACAGAGGCCGATAAGGAATCCCGAACATCTTGAGTCCATGGCAAACTCCGAATGAATTGACGATTGGCGGGTTGTTCCACAACAAAGACATGTCAAAGCTTATATCAAAAAGTAGCACCGTGCACGAATCGGAACCCGATTCGCTTTAATCTGGGCTGAAATCCAAAATGACGACAAGCGCCGGGGGCTTGCCCTTCCGAGCCCCGGCTCTTTCATCGGTGGCCGCGCCGTCCGTCTTTCCCACAACTCCCCTCTCGTCCCCGTCCTCGCTGACCGGGAGATCGTGCCTTTCCATCGACAGTCATCTCCAGGGTTGCCGCAAAAAAGGCATGGCCCCGATGCCGGTTTGATCCCGTCGGGAAAATCGGCTATTGTTCGGTCTGTCGTTCTTTCATTTCATCCTCCCCCGGATTTTCCATGCCTCCCCACGCTCCACTTGAAAATAAACGCGGATCGTTACGCCGTCGCTTGATCGGCGCTCTTGCGAAGACGGCCGTCGGTCTGGTGATGATTTCGGTGCTGGCGGTACTCCTCTTGCGCGTCGTGCCGCCGGTGACCAGCGCCTTCATGGCGGCGCGCTATGTCGAGGGGGTGTTCGGTGCGCGTCCCTATACCGCCATCGACTATCGCTGGGTGAACTGGAAGAAGATTTCGCCGCAAATGCCGCTGGCGGCGGTGGCGGCCGAGGATCAGAAATTCCCCGGTCATTTCGGTTTCGATTTCGACGCCCTGGCCGATGCCTTCGAGCGGTTGGAAGAGGGGGGGCGGTTGCGGGGCGGCAGCACCATCAGTCAGCAGGTCGCCAAGAATCTTTTTCTGTGGAAGGGGCAAAGCTTTTTCCGCAAGGGGATCGAGGCGTATTTCACGGTGCTGATCGAAGCCCTCTGGCCGAAGCGGCGGATTCTCGAAGTCTATCTGAACATCGCCGAATTCGGCGACGGCGTCTACGGGGTGGAGGCGGCGGCGCGGCGCTATTTTGGCAAACCGGCGGCCAGGCTGACCACTCGCGAGGCGGCGCGGCTGGCGGCGGTGCTGCCGAATCCGCTCCGTTTCAAGGCAGCGGCGCCCTCGGCCTATGTCGAACGGCGGACGGCGCGCATTGAGCGGCAGATGCGCAACCTCGGATCCGGCTATCTGCGGGAGGGCTGGGGCGGAGAGTGATCGACCCCGCCGCGTATTGCGTTCGCAGCTCCGGTCGTTCTGCCTTCGG
>CALJLX010000291.1 GCA_937982495.1 uncultured Desulfuromonas sp. | reverse complement strand
ACGAACGCCAGGAACAGATCGGCACCGAATTGGGTCGCAGTCGCGAGATGTATCGTTCACTGCTGGAGGACGCCTCCGATGCGATTCTGGTGAGCGACGACGAAGACCGCCTGGTCCTGCTCAACAAAGCGGCCGAGGCCTTCTTCGGCGTCTCCCGCCACGCCGTGCAGGGGACCAATCTCTTCACTTTCTGGGAAAAACTGGAATGTGAAAATCTGGATGACCAGTACGAAATGCACCAGAATATCCTTCTCGGCAATTTTCATGAAGCCGAGGTACGATTTACCCGTCCGTCGGATCATACCCGACTGATCGCCTGGGGCAAGGGCTCGCCGGTGGTCGGTCGCGACGGCAAACGCATGACCCAGATGACCTACCGCGATGTCACTCGGGAGCGGGAAATCACCGAAAACCTCGAGCGCAGCACCGCCGAACTCCAGCGCCTCAACCAGATGAAGGATTCCTTTCTCGGTCTGGCCTCCCACGAGCTGAAGACCCCCTTGACCGTCATTCTCGGTTATTCGGATATTCTTCTCGACGAAATGGCGGATGTTGTCGGTGAAGAGGCCCTGCCCATGCTTCAGCACATCGACGATGCCGCCAACCGTCTCTCCAATATCGTCCGCGACATGGTCGACGTTTCGATGCTCGATAGCCACGCCCTGCGCCTGCGGGAGAGGGTGGTCGACATCAATCAGGTGATTCGCCAGGCCCTCAAGGAGATCGAATATTTCTTCACGGTGCGCAACCAGGGCCACGAATTGCGTCTTGCCGAGCATCTGCCGCCGATCAAGTGCGATCCCGATCGTCTGATTCAGGTCATTACCAATCTCGTGGTCAATTCCATCAAATTCACCCCCGACGGCGGGCGTATCACAGTGGAAACACGGCTCTCCTATCGCCTAAAATATATGGGCGAGCGTGACGCGGAGGAAAACGACGACTGGCGGCGCATCGGTCGGGCGCCGGCGCCCTTCGTGGAAATCCTCATCAACGATACCGGCATCGGCATCGACGCGGCCGATCAGGTGCGGGTTTTCGAAAAGTTCTACGAGGTCGGCATCATCGAAGAACATTCCACCGGCAAGGTCGCCTTCAAGGGGAAGGGGACCGGCCTCGGCCTGACCATCGTCAAGGGGATCGTCGAGATGCACGGCGGCGAGGTCTGGGTGGAAAGCCCCGGTTGCGACCCCGATCACTTCCCCGGCAGCACCTTCCACATCCTTCTTCCCATCACCTCCGAGAGCTGAGTCGGCGGTGGATGAAAACCGGTTTTTCCCTTGCGGCGCCCTTGTTATTTAAGGTATATAGTCAGGCGCCCATGCCCGGGGCGGGGAGAACATTGTGCGGATTTGTCTGTTAGCCAGTGGAAGCCGGGGGAATGCCCTCTATCTTGAGTCGGACGAGTGCCGGGTGCTCATCGATGCCGGGTTGCCGGCGCGGGAACTGACCCGCCGCCTGGAGGGAATCGGGGTATGCTCCGAAGATCTCGATGCGCTGCTCGTAACTCACGAACATGGCGATCATTGTCTCGGCGTCGGTCCACTCTCCCGCCGCTATGCCTTGCCTGTCTATATGCATCATGCCACCCGTGCCGCCCTGCCCAATCTCGGCCGGATCGATGACCTGCGGGAAATTACCGACGGCGAGGTTTTCGACTTCAAGGATCTTCGGATCACCCCCTTCCCCGTGACCCATGATGCGGTAGCGCCGGTGGGATATCTGATCGAAACGGCGGCGGGCAAGATCGGTGTGGCCACCGACCTGGGCATCGCCACGCGGCTGGTCCGGGAGCGCCTGAAAGGGTGTCGGGCGCTGGTGCTGGAAGCCAACCACGACCCCGAGCTCTTGCGCGACGGCCCTTACCCCTGGCCGCTGAAGCAGCGGATTCGCGGACACCATGGGCATCTGTCCAACGACGACTGCGCCGAACTTCTCGGCGAGGTGGTTTGCGACCGGCTCGAAGCGGTCTTTCTCGCTCATCTCAGCCTTGAAAATAATCGCCCCGAACTGGCGCGATCGGCGGTTTCCGCCGTCCTGGCCGACCAGAACCTCTGTGCTCCGCAGGTGGTGGTCGGCCGTCAGGACGAGGCCGGCGTCTGCTTGGAACTGACGGCGTGAGAGCAAAAATGCGAACGAAAATTATGGGGCAGGGCGGTGACGCGTCCTGCCCATGCCTGTTTTAACCCGAAGGTTGCCCGAGGAGAATTCATGGCCTGGAGAATCGTAGTCGGACTTTTGGATGACGTTAAAGACCCTCGCGGCGAGCGGGTCAGGCGCGAAATCAGGGAACATCTCGGCATTGAACTGGAACAGGTCCGCACCCTGGATGTCTACACCGTCGACGCGGCCCTGTCCGAAGCCGAAGTCGAGGCGGCCGCCGCCGGTCCCCTCTCCGACCCGGTGATTCAGCGCTACGCCGTCAATCGCCCGCTGGCTCGGGATTTCGACGTGCTCATCGAGGTCGGCTTTCGCCCCGGCGTCACCGACAACGTCGGCCGCACCGCCCGCGAGGCGATCCAGTATCTCACCGGCCGTCCCTTCGCCGCCGGCGAGGCGGTCTA
>CALJLX010000290.1 GCA_937982495.1 uncultured Desulfuromonas sp. | reverse complement strand
CGCACCAGCCCCAGGCGCTGGTAGAGGCTCCACAGAAAAAAGCCGCCGGAGGCGCTGAAGAGCAGAAGAACGATGAATCCACTGAAGGTCATATGATTTCCCCGCTATGCGAAAAATAGGCTAGGAGGCGGCCCGCTCGGGGCGGCCGGAGGCTTTGCGCAACTCGCGCAGGCGTCGGGTCAGCGCCGGCACGATCTGGAAGAGGTCGCCGACGATGCCGTAGGTGGCGATCTGAAAGATCGGCGCGTCCTTGTCGCGGTTGATGGCGATGATGATGTCCGAATCCTGCATGCCGACCATGTGCTGGATGGCGCCGCTGATGCCGCAGGCGATGTAGACCTTGGGGCGCACCGTCTTGCCGGTCTGGCCGACCTGACGATCATGGGGCATCCAGCCGGCGTCGACGGCGCTGCGCGAGGCGCCGACCACGGCGCCGATCTCGTTGGCGAGCTGCTGCAAGAGGACGAAGTTTTCGCGGCTGACCATGCCCCGGCCGCCGGAAACGATGAACTCGGCCCCGGCGATATCGACGTGGTCCTGCCCGTCGCGATCGCTGATGACTTCCAGCACCTTGGTCAGGATACTCTCCTCGACGGGAGCGAAATCCTCGCGCACGACCGTCCCGGCGCGCCCTTCGACGAAGTCGGGCATGGACATGACATGGGGCCGCACCGTGGCCATCTGCGGGCGGAACTTGTCGCACATGATGGTGGCCATGATGTTGCCGCCGAAGGCCGGGCGGGTCTGCATGAGATTGCGCTTGTCGTCGATGCTCAGACCGGTGCAGTCCGCGGTCAGGCCGGTCTTGACCACCGTCGCCACGGCCCCGGCGAGATCCCGCCCGAGACCGGTGGCACCCATGAGAATGACCTCGGGCTTGTATTTGGCGATGAGATGGCAGATCGCCTCATTGTAAGGCTGGGTACGGTAATGGCGATAGACGGGGGCGTCGAGCAGATAGGCCTTTTCAGCGCCAAAAGCAAAGGCCTCGCCGCAGAGATGCTCGACACCGTTGCCGATAACGACGGCGCAGAGTTCGACTTTCAGCTGCTTGGCCAGCTCGGCGCCGGTGCCGAGGAGTTCCCAGGAAACCTTGGCCGCCTCGCCGTCGGTCTGCTCGATGAAGACCCAGACGCCGCGATAGGCGGCGAGCATCTTTTGCAGTCGGGCGGTCTCCTCGTCCACCTCTTCCTCGGCCGCCGCGCCCCCTTTCTCCTTCGCCAGTTCGGCGAGAATCTTCTGCTCCTCGGGGGTGAAGTACATTTCCAGGGCGGTTGCCGGACAGATCTTCACGCACTTGACGCAGCCGATGCACTTGGGTGCGTCGATGATCGGCGCCCCCTGCTCATCCATGACGATGGCATCCACCGGACAGACGCTCATGCAGCGCTCGCCGCAGGCGATGCAGCGCCCTTCGATGAGACGGGCGACGCCGCGCGGCTTCTTGACTTTCGCTTTCTTTTCCATTCAGGAATCCCCAGGATGAACGTCCGCCGGAAAAGGCGGCGGAAAAGTATGGTTAGAGAACCAGCAGATCCTTGCTCAGCAGCTTGTCGATGAGCAAATTGGCGGTACCGACGGGATCGTTCAGGCCGTCGCCGATGATCTCCCCCTTGGCCCGTTCCGGGGAGAAAATCTTGCTGACCCAGGTCGGCGACCCTTTCAGGCCCACGGTCTTTTCATCCAGCTGCAAGACCTGGTTGTTCCACAGGGTGATCTCCTCCTGGGCCGCCGCCAGGCGCATGGGGACGGTGGGATAACGCGGCCGGTTGAGTTCTCGCACCACCGTGATCATCGCCGGCAAGGGCGCCTCGACGATCTCGTGCCGCCCTTCCAGCTTGCGCCGTACCCGGACCCGGCGGTTCTCGAGATCAAGATGTTCAATGCGGTCGACCAGGGTCAACTGGGTGAAGCCCAGGCGGGTAGCGATGCCGGGACCGGTCTGGGCGGTATCGCCGTCGATGGTCTGCTTGCCGCAGAAGACCAGGGCCACCTCCTCCGTCTGCCCGAGACGCTCGATGGCGGCCGACAGCACCCGGCTCGTCGCCAGGGTATCGGCGCCGCCAAAGCAGCGATCGCTGAGCAGGATCGCCTCATCCACCCCCAGGGCTCGGGCCTTGCGCAAAGTGGCCTCGGCATTGGGCGGTCCCATGGAGAGGGCGGCGACGCGCACGCCGAAACGATCCTTGAGCCGCAGGCACTCCTCTAGGGCATGGGTATCGTAGGGATTGACGATGAAGGGAATCCCTTCGCGCACCAGGGTGTTGGTGACCGGATCGATCTGCACCTGGGTGGTGTCAGGGACCTGCTTGATACAGGCGACGACAAGCATAGAGGTTCCTTTGGCGTTATAAAATTAGAAAACCATCAGACAGAACGAACAAACCTGAGCACAAAAAGCCCACGGAACAAAAAATTCCGGTGGGCTTCATCGGTTCACGAACAGGCACCACAACGTACCTGTCGGCAATTCCCCTTAAGCAGAGTGCGTGCCAACCTCCGAGCGCCATTGCCCACGGCAAACAAAACGGATGGCCTCCGAAAGACCTTGAAATCCATGGGGATCATGCTTAGGACGACCATGCTCCATTGCTGGTCAATTAGTTTCACGGCGGCGACGGGACGCTCCGCGTGTGCAAGTAGCGGCGATAACGGTTGGCGGAGAATCAGGGCAACACATCCGGCCCGCCCGGGGCATCCTGAAAAAGCATCCGTCAGGGAAACAGGCGGCCGACAAAAAAGCATTCCTCCAGAGAATGAGCGGTGATTATAAAGTATAACGTGTCGACGGTCCAGATTTAACACACGGGCGTGCCTGGATAATCATCATTTTATCGCGCTGTTGCCGCCCTTTTATACAATCGCTCCGAACGAAAAGGCCCCAAAGACCGTCGATCCTTGGGGCCGGATATTCTCCACTCGGATTCGGGAGAACACCCCCCCGAAGCCGGCAAAGGATCAGCGCAACGCCTGGATTTTTCTCAGGCTCTCCTGCAGAATGGCGCGCTTTTCCTCGGCCTCGGCGAGTTTGGCGCGATCTTTTTCCAGAACATGACGGGGCGCGTTGGCGACGAAGCTCTCGTTGGAAAGTTTCTTGGCGAAGAGCTCCACATCCTTCTCGACCTTGGCGATCTCCTTGAGCAGGCGTTTTTCTTCCTCCTCGACATTGATCAGCCCGGCCAGGGGGAGCAGGATCTCCACATCCCCGGCCACCTGGGTCGCGGCCTGGGCGGGACGCTCGACGCCGAC
>CALJLX010000289.1 GCA_937982495.1 uncultured Desulfuromonas sp. | reverse complement strand
CCGACACCCTGCCGGAGTTGGCCATCGAAGACATCACCCGCAAGACCATTCCCAGGGATTTCGAACGCAACCCGCGCATTCATAATTGCTGGCGGATTTGGAAGCGGTAGCGGACAGGGCGAAACCGCGCGCCGCGTCCGCAGAGATCAAAATCAAAACGGGGGTCCGCTGTCCACAGGCGGGCCCCCGTTTATTTATCCGGCTTCGCTTTGGTCTAGTTCAGTTCGATCGGTTCAACGACGATCTCCACATCCTCGATCAGTTGGTCTTTTGTGACCTTGAGGGAATGATCGGCGCTCTCTTCGTACATGCCGAAGCGCTCGCCGGGGGCGGGGGAGTCGCCGTATTCCTCGCGGGCGCCGACGTAGTAGATCCCCGGTTCTTTGAGGTTGACGGTGAAGCGGCCGTCGGCGCCGGTGGGGGGGGAGAGGGCCGCCGGCCGCTGGTGGCCGATGACCCGGTCGGTGTAGGCGAAGACATGCACCCCGGCGGCAGGATGCCCTTCGCTGTCGATGACGGTGCCGCGAATGGCCATGCCCGAGGCGCGGACGAAGGTTTCGCTGTCGGCGGCTTCCTGGTTCTTGCGCACGGCGTGCATCCTGACGCGCAGGCTCTGCCCGGCGCGGGCGGCGAGGGGGTTGCCGGGATGGATGGCGAGGGCGTCCCCTTCCCGCACCGGCCCGACCTTGCCGCCTCCTTGCCGTTGGCGGGCGACGAGGAAATAGCCGCTTTCGGGCAGGCCGTCGAAGGCGAAGCGGCCGTCGGCGCCGGTGGGCGGGCTGATGCGGTAGCCGTTGCCCTTGAGATCCTCGCTCGCATCGAGATAGAGATAGACGTAGGCGTCGGCTAACGGCTTGCCGTCGAGCAGCACCGTTCCTTCGATGGCGGCGCTGTATTCGTCGTCGTAGGAGAGGGTTTCGACGGGATCGACGGGGACCGCGCGGAGACCGGCCCAGACCGGGGACTCGGCGACCGCCACCGGGTTGCGGCCGCAGAGAGCGAAAAGCTTTCCCTCGGGGTCCCGGGCGTAGAGGGAATAGAGTCCGGCGGGAAGGTCGAGACGGTACTTGCCTTCGCCGTCGCTCGGCGCGGAAAGGGCCAGGGGCGCGCCGGAAAAGTCGGCTCCGGCATAGGCGGCGACACGGATGTCGGGCACCGGCTCGTCGCCGCGCACCACCCGGCCTTCGATGAGACCGGCGTTAACCCCGGTCGGCAGCAACAGAAACAGTAGCAGGGTCGGGAGCAGGCGACGGTCGATCATGGTTGGGCCTCCGGCAGGGTGTCGGCGACGGCCTGGTCGAGAACCGGCGAGAAGATCACCCGGTCGAGGCGGTAGGCCTCGTCGCCGTAGCCTTCGTAGGTGACGGTCGGCTGGTCGAGGCGGTCGTGGAAGAGATCGAGATTGGCCTCTTCGCCGGCCTGGCGCAGGCGGGGCGTATCCTCCCCCCACCAGTTGCCGGCGACCTCGACGCGATCGCGGAAATCGCTGGGAATCCGCTCGATGAGGGGATTGCGGCTGTTGGCTTCGAGGGCCTTTTGCTGGACAATCTTCTTCGAACCGGCGCGGGCTTCCCAGTCGGCGCTCTGGAAAATGCCGAGTTTCACCGCGCGGGGATTGCCGAGCAGGTTGTTGTCGCGGAAGAGGGGATAGGAAGAGTGGTCGCAGAAGAGGACGAGATCGTTCTTTTCGAACTGGTTGCGGGTCACTTCCGGATTGGATTTGCGGTCGTTGAAGAGGGCGGTGCCGTTGTCGCCGAAACGGTTGCGGAAGATTTTCGGCGAGGCGAACTGGTCGTTGCGCACGGCGGTCTTGTTGCCGATGAACTCGTTATGTTCGACGGCGGGATAGGCGAAGGAGAAGTTGATCAGGGCGGTCTCGTTTTTTTCAAAGCGGTTGTGGCGGATCATCGGGGTGTTCTGCGTCTGATTGCAGAAGATGCCGACGCCGTTGTCGATAAAGACATTGTTTGCCACCGGGTCGGGATATTTCTGCACCAGGGCGATGGCCTGCTGGTTCTTCTCGAAGCGGTTGCCGGTGATCGGTCCGCGGCTGCCGTGGGAGGCGACGATGGCCGATTTCTTGTGCTCCTTGAAGTGGTTGTCGCGCACGGTGGCGGCAGATTTCATTTCATTGTCGATGGCGATGTCGTTCTTGTCGAAGCGGCAATCCTCGATCAGGGGGAAGGATTCACGCAGCAGCTTGACGGCGGTGCCGTTGCCGGTGAAGCGGCAGCCGCGCAGGACGAATTTGGCGGCGATGCTGCTGACGGCGACGGCGGCATTATCGATGCGCACCTGTTCGAGCACGCCGCCGTCGGCGGCTTCGAAGAAGGAGATCCCTTCCCAACCGGCGGGGCCGGAAAAGACGATGGGCGCTTTCGCCGTCCCCCGGGCATCGATGGTGCCGTTGACCGTCAGCACGGCATTGGCGCGCTCGGCGCGGATGCGGGTACCCGGGGCGATCTTCAGGGTCACGCCGGGGGGGACGGTCACCGGCTCGGCGAGGCGAATCTCCCCCGACCAGCGGGGTGCGCCGGCGAGTTTGCCAGAGACGGTCTCGCCGAAGGCGGGCGCGACAAGCAGGAACAGGAGCAGGAGCGACAAGCTAAGGGTCGGTTTTCCGGTCCACATGGATGGTCACCTCGTCGAGAACTTTCTGGCCCTTGAGGGCGATGGCCGCCCCCGCGCCGCCGCCGTGGCGGCCAACCCGTTCCCCGGCCTCGGCCGGACCGCCGAGACGTTCCCGGGCCAGCAGATACCAGGGGCCGTCGTCGGGCAGGGGTAGGTCGAAACGGCCGTCGGCCTCGGTTGGCGTGGAGAGGGTGCTGGGGGTGCCGGTCATCGCGGCCTGGCGGTAGGCCAGCACCCGCAGTCCGGCGGCCGGTCGGCCCTCGGGGTCGAGGAGCCGGCCCGAGATCCGGCGTGGCTCGTTGTTTTCCCCCTCTTCGAGCATCGACAGCCGGGTGATCGTTTCGATGCGAACCTCGCGGGTTTGCCCGGCGTCGATACGCACCGGGTTGCCGTGGTAGTAGTTGAAATGGTCGCCGATTTCGATAGGGCCGTATTGCCCCCCCTTGGCCCGCTTACGGGCGAGCAGATAGTAGTCGCCGGGCGGCAGGCGCAAGCGGAAATCCCCCGTGGCCACCGGTTGGACAAAATAGGCCGGTCCCTTGAAATCCTTGGATGGATCTTTGTAGACATAAAGATAGCATTGCTCCAGCGGTTCGTCCTGAAAGCTGATCTCGCCGCGGATGCCGCTCGTTTCTCCCCGGACCGGCGCGGCCTCGGTGGGGATGCGGATGAGGTTGAAGCCGACGTTGGTGAAGGTGCCCTCCGCCACCCGCACCGGGGCGCCGCTGTAGTAGCAGAAATGTTTGCCCGGCAGCGGGGCGCCGTCGAAATCGCGGGCGGTCAGGTAATAGTCGCCCGGGGGTAGAAGCAGGCGATAGGTGCCGTCCTGTTCCGCCGGGGGGGAAACCGCCACCACCTTGCCGGAAGCGATGTCGGCGATGGCGCGGTAGGCATGGACGCGCACGCCGGGGACCAACTCGCCGCGCCAGGCGACGCGCCCTTGCACGCCGCTCTCGGCGAAGGCCGGCACGGCGCAAAGGCTGCCAAGAAGGATGAAGGAAAGGGCGATATAGAGGCGATTCATGGCGATAAATCTCCGGTGGCGGCGCGGTCGCGCCAGGGGCTGAAGAGCACCCGGTCGAGGGGGTAGTCCTTGCCCCCGTCGCGGAAGGTCGGGGTGTCGCGGCCGTCGAGAATGAAAGAGGGATTGTCCTTGCCCGCCGCCGTCGCCAGTTCCTCGGTCCCGGCCGTTCCCCACCAGTTGTCCCGGGCGTCGATGGTCCCGTTCGTGGCGGCCGGGGGCCACTGGCGTTCGCCGCCGTCCGGCCGCATCCTTTGGCCGAAGGCTCCCTGGCGGGATTCCTGGGCGCGGGCGGAGGCACCGTTGACCGCTTCCCAGGTCGAGGACTGAAAGACGAGTTTCAGCGACCGTTCGTTGCCGGTGAAATCGTTCCCGGCGATCTTCGGGTAAGAGGAATATTCCGCCAGGACGGCGAGTTTGTTGTCGGCGAAGCGGTTTCCCTCGACCCGCGCGTCGGCGCGGCGGTAGAGGTGCAGGGCGGTACCGTTGCCGGTGAGGACGTTGCCGGTCAGGAGCGGCCGGGCGGCCTTGTCGACGAGGATGGCGACCTCGTGCCTGTCGAAGCGGTTGCCGATAATTTCCGGGTCGCTGCCGAGGTTGGCGATCTTCAGTCCGGTCGGTTGCCCGGCGAAACGGTTGTCGCG
>CALJLX010000288.1 GCA_937982495.1 uncultured Desulfuromonas sp. | reverse complement strand
TCGCCCTCGGCGGCGTCAACGCCACGCGCATCCCCGAACTGATTGCCGCCGGCTGCTGCCGCGCCGCCTGCATCGGCGCCGTGCTCGCCGCCCCCGCTCCGGAATGCGCGGCCCGCGCTCTGCTGCGACTGCTGCCTCCCATCCATCCCTGAGCTCCCCGACGGCACCGTCGCGGCGCATCAAACTCTCTCATTCATGAACAAAGAGCAATCTCAATGCGTTGTCGCCGAAGGATGCTATACTTGATCCCGCAAATCATGTTTTTCCCGTCAAAACGGGGACGGTTCGATACCGTTTGTCGGATCGCGGCACAGGGCAAGAAGTAGACTCCGGGGTCGACGGATGACAAGAATGACGGAATTTCCTCACGAGCGATTGCACACAGCCCTGCTGGCCTTGCTGGAAGCCTGGCCCCTCGCGGTAATCGGCTTCGGCCCCGAGGGACACATTCTGCTCTGGAACCGCGCGGCGGAAAAAATGCTCGGCTGGCGCGCCGGGGAAATCGTCGGTCGAACCGGCGCGGAACTGCACGGCGATACCAACCATCATTATGACCAGGATTTTTCCCGCGTCCTTGCCGGCGAAACGCTGACCAACCAGGAAAAACGCCATCCCACCAAATCCGGCCGACTGATCGATGTCAGCTGGTCGGCCACCCCGCTGCCGGACGCCGACGGCAAGACGGCGGGAATCCTTGTGCTGATGGAAGACATCACCCGGCGCAAACAGCTGGAATGGGCGCTTCTGGAATCGGAGCGCTTCTCCCGGGACGTCGTCGACGCCCTGCCGCAGAACATCGCCATTCTCGATGAAGACGGAACGATCATCGCCGTCAACAAGGCCTGGCGCGACTTCGCCGCCGCCCACAGCTCCCAGCCCGAGCACCTGTGCGAAGGGGTCAACTACCTTCAGGCCTGCGACCGCGCCACCGGTCAGGGCGCCCAGGAGGCCGAAGCCTACTCGCAAGGCATCCGCGCCGTCATGAATGGTTCCCTCATCGAATTTTCCCTCGAATACCCCTGCCACACCCCCGACCGTCAGGGCTGGTACAACGGCCGGGTCAGCCGTTTTTCCGGAGAAGGGCCTGTTCGCATCGTGATTGCCCATGAGAATATCACCGAGCTGAAGCTGGCCGAACAAGCCATTCAGCGCCTCGCCCAGTACGACCCGCTGACCAGTCTGCCCAATCGCATGCTCCTGCTCGACCGCCTGGGACAAGGCCTGATCGGCGCGAAACGGGACAACCTGCGGGTCGCCGTGCTGTTTCTCGACCTCGACCGTTTCAAACTCATCAACGACAGCCTGGGGCATGCCGCCGGCGATAAATTGCTCAAGATCGTGGCCGAGCGCCTGCGGGAAACCGTGCGCAAAAGCGACACCGTCGCCCGTCTCGGCGGCGACGAATTCGTCGTCCTCGTGCAACCAGCCCCTGCGACCAAGGGCTTGACGCAGATCGCCCGCAAGATTCTCCAGACCCTGTCCCGGCCGGTCACCATCGAAGACCAGGAAATCTTTCCTTCGACCAGCATCGGCATCGCCCTCTTTCCCGACGACGGCAAGGACGCGGACAGCCTGCTCCGCTGCGCCGACATGGCGATGTACCGGGCCAAAGAGGGCGGCCGCAACACCTATCATTTCTTTTCAGCGGAAATGCATCGGCAGGTGTTACAGCGCATCACCCTGGAGCAGGGGCTGGTGCAGGCCCTGGAACGGGACGAGTTTCATCTCTGTTACCAGGAGCAGACCGAACTGCATTCCGGAAAAATCGTCGGCATGGAGGTCTTTCTGCGCTGGATGAATCCGGAACTGGGCCTGCTGCGTCCCGCCGATTTTCTCCCTCTGGCCGAGGAAACCGGACTGATCCTGCCCATCGGCGAATGGGTGCTGCGCAATGCCTGTACCCAACTCCGCGCCTGGCGGGAGGCGGGCCTCCCCGCGCCCCGCGTCGCCGTCAACCTTTCCGGCCGGCAGCTCAAACATTTCCGGCTCGTGGAAACGATTTGCCGGATCCTCGACGAGACCGGGCTCTCCCCCCGGGATCTGGAAGTGGAGGTGACGGAAAATATCATCAGCAGCGATCTTGCTACCGCCGCCGAACGCTTCGATGAATTAAAACGTATCGGCATTTCCATCGCCATCGACGATTTCGGCACGGGGATCTCATCCCTGCGCAATCTCCAACGCCTGCCCATCGACCGACTCAAGATCGATCACACCTTCATGCAGGGGTTGGCGACACAAAAGGATGCCGCCCCGATCATCAAGACGATTATCGGCATGGCCCACAACCTGGATTTGCGCGTCATCGCCGAGGGGGTCGAAACCAATGAACAGCGCGATTTCCTTCACCAACAGGGATGTCAAGAAGTACAGGGCTACTATTTCAGCCGCCCCGTTCCCGCCGAGGAGTTCCGCAAACTGCTCAATACCCTCTGAGGGTTCATCTGCTTTTGCCGTTGACATAAATCCCTTCTTGCAATATTGTGGCAACCATGAAAAGTCATGAGACCCATTACGCCTATCTGAAAATCCAGGAACTGACCAAGGCCTGCCGCCTTAACGGGCTCCCCGTGACCCCGCAACGGCAGGCGGTTCTCGAAGCTCTCGCCCGGCGGGACAACCATCCGAGCGCCGACGAACTCTTCGAAGATGTCAAGTTGACGATCCCGGGGATTTCCCGGACGACGGTCTACCGAGTTCTTGAAACCCTGGTGAAAATCGGCGTGGCCCAGAAAATCGGCACCCATGAATCCCGTGCCCGCTTTGATGCCGACACCAGCCGCCACGCCCACCTCATCTGCGTCGGCTGCGGCCTGCTCATCGATTTCGACGGCTTCGAAGCCCGCGACCTGATGCGAAATACCCAGGACAGTCACGGTTTTCGCCTGCTGAATTATTCCGTACAATTCACCGGACTCTGTCCGGATTGCCTGAACGGCATGGCGCCGGCACGAACGACAGGCACCTTCGTACCCATGAACGATCTCAAGGAGGAAAGATGAAAAAATGGCGTTGTGTTATCTGTGACTATATTCACGAAGGATCCGAGCCTCCCGACACCTGCCCCGAATGCGGCGCCGGGAAGGATAATTTCGAGGAAGTCGAAGAATAAATTGATTAAAAGGAGTTTTTCATGTCATTCGTAACCATGGACGATATCATCAAATTCGCCGTCAAGCAGGAAGAGGCGGCCTACGAGCTTTACAAAAACGCCGCGGCGATTTCCAAAAGTATCTCGGCCAAGAAAATGTTCGAGGAAATGGCCCGCGAGGAAGCGGGGCACAAGGAAGTCTTCGGCAAGATGAGCCTGGAAAAGGCCGAACACTACAAAGCCATCAAAATTTCCGATTTGAAGATCAGCCAATACCTGGCCGATGTTCCCCTCAAGCCGGACATGACCTATCAGGAAATCCTCATCTACGCCATGAAGGCCGAGGAAAACGCCTATCAGCTCTACACCAACGCGGCGGCTTCCGTTGAAGATCCGCAACTGCAGAAGGTCCTCAACGTCTTCGCCGACGTCGAAAAGGGGCACAAAATCAAGATCGAGAAGATCTACGACGAACATGTCCTCACGGAAAACTGATCCTGATCCCGCGGGGGGAGCAGGCCATTTGGCTGCTCCCCCCGCGCTTTTCGCCTCTCCATCCTCCTCCGCCCCCCTCTCCGCTCCACCGGTTCCGCCCTCACGGTAGAAATTCCGACGGTTCATTCCGCAACAGGATGAAACCGGCGACCATCATTGCTTTTGATTATATATTTATTTGCATATAAGGATTGACGGGCCAACCTGAGTTGCGTTATAAGATTAAAAAATACGACGGGGAGGGGGGATCTCTTCCCGCCATGGAACACGGCGGCGACCTGTCCCCGCCATAAACCACGGAGGAATGGATGCGAAACATCAAACGGTCACACACCCTGCTACTGGCTCTGACCATCGTCGCGACAGCGGCTGCGACGGCCCTCGCCACCGACCACAGCGCCTTTTTCGACGGCCCCCTCAACAGCGGGCCGGAAGTGACGGCCAAATGCCTTGAATGTCATGAAGAAGCCGCCACCGATGTGATGAAGTCGAGTCACTGGACCTGGTCGGCCCCCCAGGAAATCGACGGCAAAAAAGTCAATCGCGGCAAAACGAACGCTATCAACAATTTCTGCGTTTCAGTCAACGCCAACTGGCCGCGCTGCACCAGTTGCCACATCGGCTACGGCTGGAAAGATGCCTCTTTCGATTTCACCAAGGCCGAAAACATCGACTGCCTGGTCTGCCACGACACCACCGGCTCCTACAAAAAAACCGCGACCGGCGCCGGCCACCCCGACGAAACCGTCGACCTGCTCCATGTCGCCCGCAACGTCGGCGCGCCCAAGCGTGAAAACTGCGGCAGCTGCCACTTCTTCGGCGGCGGTGGCGATGCCGTGAAGCACGGCGATCTCGATTCGAGCATGGAATATCCCGAAAAGTCCGTGGACGTCCACATGGCCGCCGATGGCAACGATTTCACCTGCCAGACCTGCCACGAAACCTCCGGACATCACATCAGCGGTCACGCCATGGTCGTTTCTCCGGCCGGAAAGTCAGGGATCGGCTGTGAAAAATGCCACACCGAAGCACCGCACAAGGAAACCCTGCTCAACCAGCACGGCGCAACCGTCGCCTGCCAGACCTGCCATATTCCCGAATTCGCCAAGGAAGAGCCGACAAAAACCTCTTGGGACTGGTCAACGGCGGGGCAGGACTTCAAGGAGGAAAAAGATCAGTACGGCCGCTCGACCTACACCAAGGCCAAAGGACACTTCACCTGGGGGAAAAAGATTGTACCCACCTATGCCTGGTATAACGGCTCGGCCGGCGCCTACCTCCTTGGCGATAAGATCGATCCGGCCAAGGAAACCCTGCTGAGCTATCCGAAAGGGGAGATCGCCGATGCCAAGGCGAAGATCTTCCCATTCAAGGTTCATACCGGCA
>CALJLX010000287.1 GCA_937982495.1 uncultured Desulfuromonas sp. | reverse complement strand
CGAGATTGGTGATTCGTGACTGGAGTTCAGACGTGTGCTCTTCCGATCTCACATCCCGACCATTTTTCCTGTATTTTCGTTTCCTTCATCCTGCCGGAAAGTTTCGTACAATTGAATAACTTGATTAATTGTGGCACGTTGAATGCAAAAATATTTTTTCGACATGAACAAGTTCTCCAAATGTCGCCACTTTCCCGCTCCCCGCACAGACGATTAATCCGCTGTCCATAGAGAGAGCCTCGACGATGGTCATATCCGCAGAGAAGGGTTTTACGTTGCTCGAAGTCCTCATCGCCGTCGCCATGATGTCGATCCTCCTTGCGATTGCGAGTTTTTATCTGGGAGGTCGCGGCGAAAAATCCCAGTTGAAGAGCGCGGCGGCAGATCTCGCCGGAACCATGAACCTGGCCCGCGCCAGCGCGATCCGTGACGCTAGGCCCTGGGCCGTCCAGTTCGATCCCGGCGGAAATCGCTACGTTGTTTACAGCAATGCGGGTGAAGCCTACGCTCCGGAAGATCCCGCCGATCCGATCGACTGGACCGATGGCGATGAAACGACTTTCCGTTCGGGAAGCCTGCCCCAAGGGGTTTCTTTCGGCAGCAACCAGGGGGAATTGAATGCCGTGGCCATTGGCGACGGTGTTACCTATGTCAATGATCGCATCGTCTTTTTTCCCAACGGTATCTGCTCCGGGTCGGGAACCCTCTATCTGACCGTGGTCAGTGGTTCGACCTTTGCCGTGACCACTCTTTCCGCCACCGGGCAGGTCAAGATCTGGAGCAACTACGGCGCGGGATGGTCAAACTAGCGGGAGGTCCGTTTTCATGAGAACTCTAAATAACAAGGGTTTTTCCTTGATCGAACTGCTGATCGCCGTGACCGTCCTGGCTGTCGGGTTGTTGGCGGTGGCCGGGTTGCAAGGCACCGCGATTCAAGGCAATTCCCACGGCAATACGATTTCCCAGGCGACGACCATCGCCCAGGATCGGATCGAAGAGATCCGCGACATGGATTATGCCGCCATTGTTTTCAACCCCAATCCAAATGTTGAAACCAACGTCGACGGCACGATCTACACCCGGGAAACCTTGGTTGAAGTCGACACCCCGCTCTCCGATCTCAAAAGAATCACCGTCACCGTCCGCTGGGCGACCAACAGACCGCATGAGGTCGTTTTGCGCACCATCGTCGCCAACGGAGGTTGATCATGAAACGCTTCCCGCTGAAAAATTATCAGGGATTCACCCTGGTCGAACTGTTGGTCGCGTTGGCGATTTCGGGCATCGTCCTGACCTCGATCCTTCAACTCTTCAGTAACAGCCAGGAAACCTACAGTACCCAGGAAGACGTGGCCGTCATGCAGCAGAACGTTCGCACCGCCAAGCTGTTTCTGGAGCGCGATATCCGCATGGCCGGCTCCGGCGCCATGAACCTGCAAGGGCCCAACCAGGCCCCCGTTTTGCCGCTCTGGTTCGAAAACGGGCATGGCGCGACCGGCACGGATCGCCTGACCGTCGCCTATGAAAGCTCCGACAGCGACGGCTGCGGCAACTTGACCGCGCCGGCGACCATTCTCTGTAGCGATTTGCCGACGTTGACCTTGTCCGGAAATATGCCCCCGACCTCGACAACCGCCGAGGTCGTTGAAGAGTTGAGCGATGCTCCCTACGATTCGTGGTTGGACGAAACCTGTTCGTGCAATGGGATCGTCTACACTCCCCCCAATCCCAACATGCCGTTTGTCGTCAAAAGTCCCGACCAAAGCCGCACCGGCTTATTGATCGCGACCCATATCGGCAATAACGGCGGCGGCAGTTCCGACAACCTGGCCAACGGTCCCAATGTGGCCTATGGGCAGATTCCGGGCGCCGAGGCCCTCTACGCCTTTTTGGGCGAGGATTCGTCGCAGAGCCTCGCCAATAAACAGCTCAACACGTTTACGGCGGGAAGCACCATCGATTTTTTCAGTCCCCAGAGGATGTACCGGGCGGATTATTACGTCGCCACCGACGCCAACGGGACCATGGCCCTGTACCGGGACACTGGTGCCGGTGGGGTTGTCATCGCCGAGGACATCGAGGATTTTCAATGCGCGTTCGAACTGGACGATGGAACCGTGATCAACAACCGGGATCTGACCGCCGCCGAAATTTCCGACGTTCGCCTGGTGAAGGTTCATGTGATCGGTCGCAGCGCGCATCAGTACCGAAATCGCGCCGGCGGCTTTATCGGCCAACGCATGGCGCTGGAAGATCATGGCGCCGGCGCGGTCGACAACTACCGCCGCCGACTTCTAACCGTAACCGTGAAAGTACGTAATTTCGGCCTGAATTAAGCGGAGTCGCGAATGAACGTCCTACGTAACCAAAACGGCGCGGCGCTGGTCACGGCAATCGTTATTCTCATTCTGTTGACCATCATCGGCATGGCCGCGACCAACACCGCCATGTTGGAAACCATGATTTCCGCCACCGAGCGGACCCATGCGCAAGCGTTCTATACCGCCGAAGCGGGCGTTGAACATCTGCGCAGAAACCTGAAAAATATCTTTCTCGATAAAAACATGGCGAAATTCGCCGCCGGCGTCGACCCCGATTGGGATTTTGCCTTGGAGGGGCCGGACGGAGCGTTCAATTCCGGCGACGATGCCACCGGGGCGAGTTATCTGGCGGGTTCCCGTTGGATCACCGACGGCAACCTCAACGGCGACTTTTTGTATAACGTCACTGTTTGGGATAACGATGACGGTGGTACCGCGGGCAACGAACACCGCGACGATACCGACGGCATTATTTTTCTGCGGTCCGACGCTCGGGTTCCCGGCGGGGGGAGCGCCAGTGTCGAAATCATGCTCAAGGGGGTGGCGACCAGCGGGGATGCCCTCGGCGGCTACGGGGCCCAGGAAGGTGGCGGCGCCGGAAAAAACTACAGCGCCAACGATGTTGGCGCCGTCGATGCTTCTTTTGGCGCGCAGATTCAGTAACGGGCGCAAGTCGGCACAAGGAGAACCAAGATGAATAAAAGACAGCTTTTTGCCTCGTTGCTGGGCGTGTTTCTTCTGCTGGCTTTCTCTTCGCCGGCCCTGGCGGCGAAAACCTTGCGCCTGAGCAGTATCAGCGGTCAAGGGACCGTCACGTTCAACGGCGCGGAGATTTCCGCCGGGGGGAGCATTTCCACGGGAAACTGGGCGACCGTCGATCTGGTCGCGACGCCGGCGGCCGGATATGAATTTTCTCACTGGACCGGCGATGTCGACGATACGGACAAGGCTTCGACGTCCGTCGACATGAACAACCGTCATCGGACCGTTTCGGTGGTCTTCGTCGCCCAGAACACCATCAGGGTCACCCTCGCCGGCAGCGGCTCCGGCAGCGTCACCCTTTCGGACGGAACCCACGGTTGCACGGTTCACAGCTCCGGCGAAACCTGCTCGTTTTCCGACGACGCCACCCTCACTCTGACGGCGACGCCCCAGGCCGGGTCCACGTTCACTTCCTGGAGTGGGGTCGATTCGTCGAGCGGTACCCTTGGCTCCCTGGCCGTCGACGGCAGCGACCACGCCATTACCGCGACCTTTGACCTGATTGCGACCGATAATAGAACCATTTCTCTCGATTTCCGCGGGGATGGCACCGGCCGCGTCACCCTGGTCGGCTCAAACAGCTTTACGGCAACCGCCAGCGGCGTCTACACCTTCGACACGTCCCTCTCCGATTCGGTCACTCTGACCGCGACGGCCGACGCCGATATGGATTTCGCCGGTTGGAGCGGCGCCGTGACCTCGTTCGCGGAAAGTATCACGGTCACTCTTGACGGCGATAAAACGATTCGCGTCGCTTTCGACGATCCCGCCGTCGCCGAAGTCGTCGCCGGGTGCGGAACTTCGGTTACCACCGATTATTCTTCGGGCTTCAATGCCGAAAATTTTGCTTTGACCAGTGTCTCGATTGTCGATGACGGCGCGTTGCAATTGGAAACCGGCAACGCGGCTCTCGACCCGAGCCACATCGTCATCCCCTTCGAGCAGGAGGTTGCGGTCACCTTCCTCTACGAAGGCGCCGGTTATGACAGCAACGACCTCGGTTGGCTGTACGGCTCGGAAAACCCGGCGACCACGACGCCCCGACCGATTTACAAAAACATCAATGACAACAATAACGACGGCGTTCTCGATCGGGGCTTGCTGGACAACGGCACGCCGATTTCCGACCGCAATGGCGACGGCGTCGTCAATGCGCTCGATAACCGGGTTTCCCTGGGGCGCTTCGCGGCCGGTACGGAAATTGTCTTCAGTCTGACCGCCGGTTATGCGTCAACCGCGAATCCGCCGACCTTCTACACCAAAAAAGATTGGAATCCGGACACTTGGAACGGTTCCTGTCCCGGATCCGCCTTCACCAAGACCTATCACCTCGGTTCCGCGCTTGGCAGCGAAGGCTCTTGTTCCGTCGACAGCAACTGGATGGGGGCAACGGCGATCAATCGTCTCAGCAGTTTGTTCGATCTGACCTTCACGGCGACGGATACGCAAACCCTCGATATTGTCCGGGGCCAGAAGTTCGCCCACGTGATCGTCGGGGCTCCGGCGGACAAGCCCAACGAATGGGTTCTGGGCTGGGAAGACTTGGCGGGGGGGGGAGACACCGACCATAACGACATGATCTTTCAGATCGAACGCAAAACCGGAGGGAGCGCGCAACTGCTCCTGACCCAAGCGATCACCCCGGTGGAAACGGACGCTTATTTCACCGCGGTCACGCTGGAGGTCACCGACACCCTGCCGGGCGCCGGCGCGTCGACTATCTCTTACGAACTCTCCATCGACGGTGGCACCAATTGGGTGGCGATCAGCCATTGGGATGTCGTCAAGGGCTATCCGCTCGACGAGGATGGGAACCCGATTACCGAAACCGACCTTTCGACGGATGGTGTCGATATTACCGCCACCTGGACGCCGGGAGTTCCGGAAACGACCTACCGCAGTGTCCGCGTCGATTTCGCCGGGCAAAGCCTTTCCGGCGACCAACTTGTCTGGCGAGCCAATTTCACCAGCGACAACGAGGCCTATCAGCCGTCGATCGGCGATGTGCGGTTGGTGGGGAGTGTCGCGACCCATGGCGAGGTTTCCCGGTCGACGCCCGTTATCCAGGGGAACCTGCTGTTCGATGCCAGCTACGAAACCCCGGCCAGTTCCTGGACAGACCGGGCCTTGCGCGGTCATTTGCGGGCCATGCGCATCTACGATCCCGTCAATCCTTCGGCGACGGATAACGTGGTGCTCTGGGATGCCGCCACCGAATTGCAGGCCAAGGAGCCGAGCGCCCGTGTTATCAAATATCCGCAAATGACGATTACCCCCGTGGTCGGCGAAGCGATCGGCACCGGCGACGGCACCCAACGAACATTCAGTGGAACCCTTGCCTCGCATCCGGTGCTGGCGACCACGGTCAGAATCACCGACAGCCGGGAAATCTTCAGGGACATCTATATTAACGATCTGGTCGGTTCCCTTTCGCAGGGGGTCACCGGGACCATCAACCGCTACACCGGGGAGTTCTCCGTCACTTTCGATGAAGCCCCCGGCGCTAATGTCCCCATTACGGCCAGCTACGGTTATTACGCCCTGAGCGGGAATCTCGTCGCTTTCACCAGGGGCAATACGTCCGATAACGTTCTGGCGATCGACAATTCGTATTTGAATGGCAGGGGTTACGATTTCGATTTCAATGGCGATGGCAGTTTCGACACGAACGACGGCAGTTGGCTGATCAACTGGACGCGCGGCTACGTGGATGGAACATCCACCAAGAAAGAGGGGATTCTCGGGCCGATCGATCACTCCACGCCGGCCGTCGTCACGCCACCCGGAATCCCGTCCTGGTATTATGGTACCTCGATCACGACCACGGAGCGAAACGCTTACGATACGTTCCGGGAGGACCATGCGGAGCGTCGCGCGATTGCCGTGGTCGGTTCACGAAACGGCATGCTGCATGCTTTTGACGCTGGCGCTTTCCGCTGGGGGGACAACCCGCGAACGCCCGCCGTCGAAGAAAAACGGGGCTACTTTCTCTGGCCGGACGAATCGGAAAGCAACTACGACGAGGTCCAGTCCTGGTGGGCCGCTTACCTGGCATCGCTGGACAGTACCGATCCTCCTTATTTCCGGTGGCGGACCGAGGGGACCGGCCTGCTCGCTCCGGACTACGGAACCGGCGAGGAATTGTGGGCTTTCATCCCGGCCAACCTGATGCCCCGGTTGAAGAACAATGTCTTAAACGGTGAAGACCGGGCTTACGTCGATGCCTCGCCGGCCTTCGCCGACGTGGAAGCACAGTGCGCGTACGGGGGCACCGCCTCC
>CALJLX010000286.1 GCA_937982495.1 uncultured Desulfuromonas sp. | reverse complement strand
GGCATACGAGATGGTGATTCGTGACGGGAGTTCAGACGTGTGCTCTGCCGATCTGTGGCACGCAATCGCGGCTCATCATCGACCACCAGAATCGGTAAACGATACGACGACGGAGGAAGACAGTTTGCGATAAATCCCCGGCAAAATTCATCTATTGCAGGGTTTTTAGCTAGGCTGTCAGGCGCATACATGATCTTCCCCCCATTTCCTGAAAAATACCGACATTCCACCCTGAATCAAATCTTGATATTGCCGATCTGCGTCTGCAGCTGGTTGTGGATTCCCTTCAGATCCTGCTGATTGATGACCGCTCCGGGCTGACACAACGCATCGAGTTCTTCCAGCTCTGACTGGGCACGGGCGATTCTCCCGCGAAAATTTTCGAGTAAGGCATTGGCCTGGGCTGCCAATGCGGTTGCCTGATCTCCATCACGCAGTTTGATCCGCACAGTCAGATCGGCGGTGTCGACAACTTTTTTCAGGTCTTCTTCTATCCGATAGAGAGCACCGGCGTAGCTTTTCGGGAAAAAGAGACTGGCAATCACACCGCAGCCCAGGCTGACAACAAAAGACAAGCCAACTACCGGGAGGAGCAAGTCGAGAAAATTTCTTGCCTTGATATGGAACATTTTGAACGAAGACTCGATCTCCTGGTTCGCCAGCTGAAAATAGACCACGCTGCTGATCAAAAGGCAGAAGAACAGAATGCCGGTGATTCCTGCTATCATACGGAACTGCATCTTCCGGTTTACGGATAAATTCAGTAGTTTTCTTTTATAGGGCCGTTTACCTCGCATAGGCGAACTCCAGGGGAGAGAAAAAATCATCGGCGGCACAATCCGGATCAATCGAACATGGTGCTCGGTGAACTGTTTTTGTATTTGTAATGGCAGGCGACGCAAAGTTTGGTCTTGACGGTTTCCCGAACAAGGTTTTTCGCGGTGGAGCCGTGGGGCGCATGGCAGGTGACGCAGGTCAGCATCCCCTCGACGGTCGGGAGTTCCTTGGGAATATGAACATCTTTGCCGCCGTAGAGACGAACCGGATGGGACGCCCCCAGCGTCGATTCCGGGTGGCATGAATAGCAGGAACCGATCGCCAGGTCTTCGGGGGATCTGAGCGGGGGATGCTTGGTCGCCGGATGGAGCTTCCCGCCTTGGGGCTTTTCGCCGTCGAGGGAAATTCCTTCCAAGGCCTGCAATTCGACCCACCCCCAGACCGGCAAGGTCGTTTGCCAGGCGATAAAAACCGTTTCCCCATCGCGGTAGACCGAGGTTTTTTGTACAAGGTCGCGTAGCGCCGGGGATTCCGCCGGCGAAATGTCACGACGGCCGTCGCTTTTCGCATCCCCCATTTCATCCGGAAGCAGCCCCAACCAGAGACCGGCCTCATCTTCTCCGGTCTTCGTATCGGGCCCTTGCCGACTGAGAACGATGCGAAACCGGTACGCGGAATTCATGTTCAGAAAGGGGAGACCGACCAAATGGTCCAGACGCGCTCCCCCCTGGTCCGGAAATCTCTGCAGTTTCCGCCAGAGCGCATTTTGGTTGACGACGGTTCCGGTAATCGCCCCTCGGGCCGTGCCGTTGGAAGGCTCCGGCCAGACCGCCCCCTCGGCGAGATGACAGGCAACGCACTGCTTTTCCCAGAAGGGGCTGTGCATCTGCTTGTTCTTCATCCCTTGTTCATAAATCGTGACGTGACAACGAATACATTCCTGACCGAGAAGGGCATTTGCATGGTTGTTCAAAGCGGCAATCAGGACGTTGTCAAATGACAGAAGTCCGGCTCCTGCGGCCAGTAAAATGCCCCAGTATTTCCAATTCATAGTCATCACTGCCTAGGTTTGCGAACGCGTATAGGGCCGACGGACTTCAGTCTTCCAGGATGTTGAACACCTGCACCCGGTTATTATTCCGGTCGGCGACGGCCAGGATTCCCTGATCATTGATGCAGAGCTGCCCCGGATAGAAAAACTGTCCATCTTCCCAGCCCATGCCGAATTTCCGCCCTTTAAAACCACCATCCCCCCCCACCATGGCCAGGCCGCTGCCGTACTGATCGACCAGATAGAGATCGCCCCGCCCGTCGCTCGCGAGACTGGTCGCAAAGTTTACGTATTCCTTCAGGTTGCTATTCAACAAGGCGAAGGATTGGGCGCCCGGGGCCGCCAGGTAAAGGGCGCCGGCCACGCTGTCCAAGAGATAGATGCCCCCTTGCGGGCTCAGGGCCAGGTCGGAAAAAAAACCGTAGCCCTGGGGGAAAGGGAGGTGTCGGACATAGCTCGCACTCGAATCGAGCACCAAAACCCGCTCCGAAAGAATGTCCAGCAGGTAAATATTTCCCTCCTTGTCCAATTTGAAGCTGCGCGGAACAAACGCGCTGGGCGCGGGCAGCCCCTTGGGTTCGACCTTTCCTTGCACTTCCCCGCTCCGACCGACCTTGACGATCTCGCGGGTTTTCCCGTTCAGCAGATAAATGTCGCCGGCCGCGGTGGTCTGAAGCGTCAGCGGCACCACCTCCGGCAGGGGGAAGACCGCTTCCGGGGTCAGACTCTGCGCGGTCAGGGCGTAGCGCACGAGCCGGCTGTTGGCCGTATCGGCGACCACGAGAGATTTTTCGTTGCAAGCGACCCCCTCGGGAAGGTTGAGGGCCAGATTCGCTCCGTCGGCATAGAGGGTCCCCTGGTGCTTGATCTTTGCCGCCCAGACCGGCGCGGCCACGAGAACCCCGAGAAGACAGACAAGGATTTTATGGAGGGATGACTGGCGCATAATTTATCTCCGATACTTGGTATGGCATTGAACGCAAAGCGTCTGGACATCCGCATAGTAAAGAAACTTCACGTATTCCGTGCCATGGGTGCGGTGACAGCTGAGACAATCCAGCGTGAGATTCCGATTCCGCGGATCGACGACCTCGGCGCCGATCGGGTGACTGGAATGGGTCTGCCAGTCGTGGCATTGGGCACAGCTGGCGATGGAAGAGGCCTCTTTCTGCAAAAAGACCGTGTCCGAGGCGTGGGGAGAATGACAGACCGTGCACTCCCCGTCGTGGATCGGCTGATGCTTGGTCTGCGAGCGTTCCTGCCGGGCCAGGGTGTCGGCGTGACATTGGCCGCAGACCGCCGACATCGTGTCTTTGAGCAACCCCGGCTCGGACGAGGCATGGGGGGTATGGCAGTTGATGCAGCCGGTTTTGTCCACCAGCGGCCAGTGCAGGCGGTTTTTGCCGAAAGCGGTGTTGACCATTTCGTAATGGCAGCCCTGGCACAGCTCGAAACTCGATTTCTTTACCGCGAAAGGCTGCGCGGAGTCCGGTTCGTTGTGACATTGGGCGCACATCTGGTTTTTGATCGGCGCATGCACGTGATCCGCCAGAATCGCCCCGGAATTGGAGCCGTGGGGGTCGTGGCAGGTGCTGCATCGGGCCTGCTCGACCGGGTAGTTCATATGTTTTTTCTTGAAGGTGGCCCCGTCGGTCTTATGGCAGTCGAGGCACAGGGCGGGATCCTGCTTGGTCAGCAGTCCGGTTGTCTGCGCCGAGGCGTGGGGGGTATGGCAGCCGAGGCAGTTCTTCTTCACCGGGCTGTGCCCAAACTTGTTGGCGGCGATTTTCTCTCCCAGTTCCTTGTGGCACTCGAAACAGAGGGCGCTGCCGCCCCGGAGCAGGTTCGCCGGATTGTCGGACGAATGCGGATCGTGACAGGCGACGCACTTGCCTTCGCCGACCACCTGATGCACGCTTTTCGCTTCCGGCGGCACCACACTGTCGTGGCAGTTGTAGCAGATCGCATTGGCATCCCCGGACAACAGCATGCCGTGGTTCGAGGCATGGGGGTTGTGGCAGCCCGAACACTCCCCTTTCGCCAAGGGGGTATGGACATGCTTGGCCTGCAACTTGCCGCTGAACGCCCCATGGCAGCTCAGGCAGAGTTTGCCGCCGGCCCCCGGCTTGAGTTTGAACGGGCCTTCCGCTCCGGCAACGGCGGCAAAAAGGCTCAGGAACAGTCCGGCATAAAATACGATGGCGAGGATCTCGCGAAGTCTCATAGCGCCCCCTTACTCCTTTCCGACCAGGTGACAGTCATCGCACGACCTGGCGACGAAAGGAGCATGCATGGTCGGTTTGAAATATTTAGGATCTTTCGAAGCGTGCGGGTCGTGACATTTCATGCAGTTCATCACCTCGGCGGCGATCCCCAAATGCGCTTTCCGGAACGAGTCGGCCCCGGCATCGTGACACTCGGCGCACAAGGACTGGAGAGGCAGGGTCAGCAACTTCTCCAGGCTGGAGGTGTGGGATTGGTGACAGCGTTGGCAATCCCGTTCCGCCGGGGAATGTTTCTTCTCCTCGGCCATCTTGGTTTTCAGTTCGTCGTGGCAGGCCAGACAGAGGTCGGGGCTGTTGGCCAGAAGCAGGGATTTGAGCTTGGACTGGTGCGGGTTGTGACAACCGCTGCACTGACCGGCACGAGCCGGTTCATGCTGCACCGAGGCGGCGCCCATCCGCTCCGCGAAGTCGCCGTGGCAGGAGGAACAGAGCTCTTTCTGCGGCGTGGTCGTCATCCCTTCGTGATTGCTGGCATGGGGATCGTGACAGGTCAGGCACTCGCCTTCCGCGTAAGGATCGTGGATCGTCGCCGCTTCGTCCTTGAACAGGGTCTTGTCATGACAGGTCGCGCAGAGTTGTTCTCCCTGGGATTTGAGCAACTGGGGGTTATCCGCGCCGTGGCCCAAGTGACAGGCCGTACATTGTCCGCTCTGCACCGGCTTATGCACGTTGGTACGCAGAAACTCCCCTTGCAGCCCGGAATGGCAGGTATAACAAACGGCGTCCGGGCGCCCCGCCAGCATATGCTCCGCGCTCGACCCGTGGGGGTTGTGACAGCTGGTGCACTGATTTTCCAGGAAGGGGCTGTGCTGGTTCTTGTTTTTCCCCGCGGTCTTGCGGGTGCTTTCATGGCATTGGTAGCAGAGATCGCCCTCGCGGCTGCTCAGCAGCCCCGCGAAGGGGGCGGAATGGGCGGCATGGCAGGAGCGGCAGCCCGTCTCGCTGTCCACCGGCGCATGGGGAAAACGGCTGTTCTTACCGACGCCTTCATGACACTGGAAGCAAAGGTCGTTGCCGGAACCGGCAAGGAGCGTCGCATGGTCCGAGGTATGGGGGTCATGGCAGGAGAGGCACTCGCCCTTATTGAACGGGGCGTGCCGAACCGCGCCGTCCCCGCCCATGGACTTCGGGTCGTGACAGTTGAGGCAGAGTTTTTCGGCGGCATCCTGCAGCGCAAAGGGATTTTTGTCCGTGGCGGGCAGGTGGCAGGAATCGCACTCGGCGCCGGCCACCGGACTGTGCAGGCTACCCTTGAGCAGCTTCAGACCCTCCGAGCTGTGGGGATCATGACAGGTCGTGCAGTCGGCGGTTTCCACCGGATAGGCGCCATGAGCCTTGGTGAACCCCGATGACTTGCTGTCGTGGCAGTCGAGACACAGTTTATCCGGGGCGTTTTTGAGCAGATTCACCTCCGCCGAATAATGGGGTCGATGGCAGGCAAGACACCCCTCGTCCTTGATCACCCCGTGCACATTCTTTTTCATATAACGGCTCTGATCATGGCAGGTGAAACACATCGCCGGACCCTCCGCCGCCAGGAGATTGGCCGAGTCGGCCGCGTGCGGGTTGTGGCAGGACGAACACTTGCCCCGGCGCAGGGCGGTATGAACGCCGGTTTTCTGATCGAGCTTGAAATCTTCCTGTTTGTGGCAACGGAAGCAGAGCTTGCTCCCTTCTTCGACCAGCAGCAGCTTGCCGACAATGCCGTGCGACAGATGGCAATCCTGACAGCCGCCGTTTTTGACCCCGGGGTGCTGGTATTTCATGCCCAGATATTTTTTTGAAAAATCGCCGTGGCAGTCGACGCACTCTTTTTTCTTGAACTCCCGGGCGGCCCGAGCACTGTCGGGAGCGGCCAGGAGCAGGGCAAGAATGCCGCAGAAGAACAGCAACATTCCCCGGGTACAATGCAGAGATCCAGAGCTTTTCGTCATCATGGCAACTCCATTAATGATGAATCCATACAGCGTAGAACAAAATGTATCGTCGGCTGCAACCGTCGATCAGAGGTTTTCCTGAACCAGATAAATCTTCGTCTTGTAGGCGTCCTTGAGTTTCTCTACCCACTCGGCCAAGGCGTCATTGATCATTTGGGCATAAACGATTTTGCCGACTTCCTGACGAACCTCTTCATAGGTTTTGGCCTTGGGCGGGAAAACCGCTTCCACCATCACCGCGTAATGCAGGTCGCCCGGGCCGGCGTAATAATAAGAATCCCCTGGCTTGGCAACCTCGACGTCATGGTGCAAGGCTTCGGGAAGGGCCGTCACCGTCAGCAGGTTGCCATCAAACTTGAGCAGCTCCTTATGGTCCGCATCGGCCTGGCCGCTGGTGTTGGCGGAGACCCATTTGAAGTCGCTGCCGGACTGGAGTTTCCTGATGGCCTCGCGGGCGGCTTTCTCCGAGGTGAAGACAAGACTTTGCAGTTTCACCATGAGCGGTGAGGAATAGTCTTCGAGATGGTTGTAGTAGTACTTTTTCACCTCATCCTCGGGAACCTTGATGCCGGGAACCACGGCTTTGGCCATGAACGTATCGAACAGCAGCCGTTCCTTGAACTTTTCCAGCTGCGCTTGCAGTTCCGGAGACTTATCGATCCCTTGGGCCTGCGCTTCCATGCGCCCGGAAACCGCCACCAGCCGGTTCCAGAGAATTGTTTCCTTCTGCTTGTCCAGGCCGGCCGCATCGATGACGCGATCGGTACCGTGATACATGGTCGCTTCAAGTTTTTTGGCGATCTCGGCGACGCTGATCGTCACCGTTTCCTTGCCGTCGTTCAAGGTGGCCACCGGGCTTTGATCCTTGGTCAGGACGGCGAAGATCTCGGTGCCCTTGGCGTTGGGCTTCTCCTCGGCGATCCGGGCGAAGTTCAACGCGTCCTGCCCTTGCGGATAAAAGACGACATACTTCTCTTCCAGGGACTTCAGGTAGTCCATCTGCGTCTTCTGCGACAATCGCTGATAAGCACGTTCCGCCGCCAGGGTCCGGATTTCGGCATCCTCGAAGACCCTCCGGTCCTCCAGACGAAAGATCAGATACCCTTTTTCGGCCGTGAATACTTCGCTGACATCGCCTTTTTTCATCTCGAAAACCGCTTTGGCCACCGCCGGGAAGAGGTCGTTAAGACGGGCGTATTCGGGCTTTTCTCCTCCTTCGGCCTTGCCGCCGGCGACCGCCTGATCCGCCAGCTTCTTGAAGTCGCCTCCGGCACGGTAGGCGGTCAGCAGAGCCGCGGCCTCCGCCTCGTCGAAGAAACGATAGGTCAGCAACTTGGCTTCAATGGCCATCTGCCGATACAGTTCCTCGACCTCTTCCGGAGAAACCTCAAGATCCTTGATCCGAGCCGCCAGCAACTGCTGGATCATCGCTTTCAGGGCAAAGTTCTCCACCTGGTTTTGCACCTCCGGAGTCCGGTCGAAGCCGATATTGATGGCTTCCTTGCCCGCCAGCTTGATCGCGATCAGGCGATCGAGCAGGGCGGTGAAGCTCTGTTTCCCGGGTTTTTCGCCGCCGCTCATGTCGGTGTGCATGGCGGCAAGTTCCAGGGCGAATTCCCTCAGGCTGATCGCTTCGCCATCGACGGTGGCGACGGGGAGCTTGGCGTGCTCTTCCGAGAAGAGCGGAACCGGCATGACCTCCTTCGATCCTTCCCGCCGGAGGGGGATGGTCAATTCCTTCATGGGTTCCGTGACGGTCGGTACCGAGGGGACGGTTGTCGCGCCGCCGCCGGCGAATCCGAAAACCGCCGGAGTGATTGCGGGACACAGGAGAACGGCTGCGAACAGGGCAAGAATCTTTTTCATGTGACTCCTCATCGAGAAACGTTTGGGGGGCGGTTAGAGTCCAGGTTAAGGATCTTCGATGCGGACGAGAGCGCTCCGCATCATGCTGTCGACCAGGCCGTGAGCCGAGGGCACCCGTCCGAGGTCGAAGAAATAGACGCCGTCGTCGCCCGCCCCGTAGCTGCGGGAACTCCAGACAACTTCCCGGTGCGAGCCGTCGATGGCCTGCCAGGAGAAATCGACCTGGCTCCGGCCGACTTCGCCCTGGTAATCGAAGACCTTGCCGGAGACGATCAGGTCGGCGGCGAGAATGCTCTCACTCGCCAGGACATCGGCCGCGGCGAGGGATGGTCCGGACTGCATGATCATCCGGTAGCTGAGCAGCGTATCGCGAACCATTCCGGGTTCGATGACCCGCAGATTGGCGTAGCGGTGCAGATGCTTCACGGCGTGCAGGGCGACGAGTTCCCCCGCATGTTTCCTGGCGTTGACGTTGAGAAAGGGGACGACGGCCACGGTCCGACGCGCCGAGGGGATGAATGCCGACGCCCGGTAGAAGGATTTCGGCCGATGGCGGCGGCTTTTCGCCGCCAAAGCATCATCCGCCGTTTGCCGCCCGGCGTGCAGCAGTTTCGCCTTGGTCAGGCGCCCTTGGGCCGCGGAGTCCGTCGTCGGGTAGCGGAATTCCGGTTCCTCTTCGGCCAGGTAGATCTCCAGGGAGTCGAGCAGACGGTTCGTGGCCCTCGCCAGCAGACTGCGCGGATCTTTCACCAGTCCCAGGCCGAGGAGTCCGGGGGCGTCGTCGCCGCTCAACCCGACGCTATCGATCCAGGCGATCTCCGCCCGCTCGCCGGCGGAAACCAGGCGCATGATCAACGACACCCGAGGGCTCGGCACCTCCCGCCAACTTTCCAGAGTCGTCAGAAAGACCCCGTCGACTCCGGTTTCGTCTTGCAGTTTTTGCGCGAGCTCATGGGTCATGCCGCCGACGTGGCGTAGCCGATGGCGATTCATGAACGCTTGGAGTTCCGTGTCGGCCAGCAGCTTAAGGCCCCGGGCGGAGAGATCGTCCCGCAACCCCTGCCGGATCTCCGTCAGGGGCGCCTGGCTGTCACTGAGATTCTCCACCGGCAGTACGGCATAGAGGGCCTCCCGCCCAACCAGGGGGGCAACCCGATACTCCGGGGACCAGCCGCTGTCGGCCACCTGTCCGGAGCGATCCCGGACGATGGCTTTGAAGGCATAGTGCCCCGGCTTGTTCCCGTGCCAATGGCCGCTGCAAAGAGTTCCCGAATATTCGAGGGACTCGACCTGCGCTTTCCGGCTGTACAATTCGCAAACCAGCTCCCCGTCGCCGCCGCCGGCCACCACCGACCAGGTCATTTCCCCAATTTTTTCCCGCAACCCGGGCGGGGCGGAGATCCGCAACGACTCGACCCTGAGCGGTTCCGGAGCGGGACCCATCGCGACGCAGCCCCCCAGCAGCAAGAGCAGGGTCGCTAGAAGTTTAGTTGAAGAGTTCATCGAGAAGATCATCGATCACTTGAATCGTCACATCGTTCATGGGCCGGCCGCCGCTGCCGAGCAAGCGGTCGGTCAGGGAAATCCCCCCCCGGGTCGAGGAAGCCGCCCAGACCGTCGAACCGGTCTGGGTCTCCAGCATCTGCAGGCTCAGGGATACCAGGTTGGCCTCGGCCGAGCCGGAACGCACCACGCCATACTCCCGCAGCACCCCGGTAATCACCGCGTCGACTTCAAGGACGCCCTTCAATTTGGTGACCTCCTCCATGGTCGGCGTTTGCGGGATGCGGATGCCGACCCGGCTGATGCCGCGCTCGACTTCGCCCGGTGGAAGAACATAGATCGCTTCCGTCGCCAGCAGCATCCCCATGAAGGCGTCCCGTACCCGCTCACCGGCCTGGTCGTCCGGACTCAGGTTCAGGAACGGAAGGACCGCCACCGAACGTACCGCGCCGAAATCCATGGACTCGTTGGTATAGTCCGGATGCCTGGGCGACCAGGCGCAGTTGGCGAGAAAGATCAGCAGGAAACAGGTCAGAACGATGCCCGGAAAAGTGTTTTTCCATTTCATGTGCGCTTCCTTCGTCATCTGCGGGATCAGAGGCAATCCCCGGTTGTCCGTGATGTCGGGGAGCGGTGTACGGCCCCCCCTTGTGCCGCGATTTCAAAAAAAGAATCTCAGTCCCAGCCCGACATTTTCAAAGTCGACGATTTCCGTTTCGTCCTCCCGGGTCCCCCGGGAATAGTCGAGGGTCAACATCGTCACCCGGTTGATTTGCCAGCGCAGGGTCGGGGAGAGAACCCGCACCGACTCCATTTCCGAAGTTTTCGACTCGCCGTAGGCCAGCGAAAACTGGAGGGTTCCGTTGCGGAAGGGCGACCAGTTGACGAAATACTGCTGTTCCGTCGTGGAGTCCTTGACCCGGCCGTCGTCATCGGTGAACGAGAGGTCGGCGGAGAGGCTCAGGGACTGGTAGGGAGACCAGGTCGCCGTCAGCCGTCCGTTCTGATCCCGGGAGCGGGGTTCATCCTCTTCGTCATTCCAGATGACGCCGTAGGAGAGGGTGAAGTTCATCCAGCGGTTGGGGATGATGTTGCTGCCAAGCCGGACAAAAGTGCTTTGACTGGCCGCGCCCTCGGCCGGGCTCTGCCAGCTTTGGCCGTTATCGAGAAAGAGGCTTAGACCTTCATAGAGATCGAGGTTGCTGCGCAAAAAGACGGAATTGGAAATACTGGTCCCGGATTCATTATCGTCCTGTCGGCTGTAGCTGTAGGTCAGGCTCTGGTCGAAGGTTTCGAGAAACCGTGCCGCCAGCGAGGCCGACGCGGTATAGCCGAGGCCTCCGCCCCCGTCGTTTTCCCGCACTTCGCTGCGTTGCCCCTGCACGTTGCCGCTGAAAACGTGGTTGAATTGGTGACGCAGTCGAGCGCCGGTGTTCAGGACCGAGCGCGAATCGTCGAAGGGCTTGCTGCGTTCTTCCCGGTACAGGAGGTCGTAACCCGTCGTCGTCCGTTCGCTCATCTTCCAACTCACCGTGGTGTCGGCCGTCCAATCCGTCGTCTCGAACTCCGAAGCGTCTTCGGGGAGGGTTCGTTGAGCGTTCAATCGACGAATGACCAGATCCTCGCCATCGACCAATATTTGCCGGGTGACGACCTTGATAAACCGCGTTCGGGTTTGCGGAAAAGACAGCTCGAAGCGATTTTCCGCCAGGTTGGTTCGACGCTGGGTCAGGGGAAGCTCCCGCCAGAGATCGGTGTCGTTGTCGCGGACCAGTACCCGCCAGGAAAATTCATCGACGTCGTGACCGTTGAGATCGTCGAATTCCACCAGCAGGGTATCGACGGCGGTCGGCAGGTCGAAGTCCAGGCCGAAGCTGAACGTCCGCGCAATGGCGGTGAGATCGAGCAAAAGGTCAACCCCGCCCAGGTTGAAACCGGCATCCGGATCGCTGGTTTCCGGGCTGTCGTCCGGCAAGGTTCCGAAGGGGGTACCCGGCGATGCGGTATCGATCAGGCGCACGCCGGTTCCCGAGAAATTCACCTGCTGCCGCCGGCCACGGAGGCCGCTGTTGAGGGAAACCCGCCCCTGGGCATATTGACGACTGAAACGCACCGCCGCGTTATCCGAGTGAGTCAGGGTGTTGAAGTCCGTCGTCAGGTTATCCATGTCGCTGGTGGTGTGGTCGTAGTTGAAAAGATAGTCCCGATAGCGATAGCGGCTCCGGAATTGCCAGGTATCGGTCTGGACATCGCTGGTCAAGGGTTCGTCGTAAAGAGAATTCCGGGTGAAGTCGAAATCCATCCCGGGGAGGTCGACCGGTTCCCAGTTCAACCGCGCGGAATATTCTTCGGTGAACAACTGTTCCGTCATCAGCCCGGTACGGGATTGTTTCACCTCGCTCTTTCGATAGCCCGTGGTCAGGCGCAGCAACGGGGTGCGAAAGGCCAGTTCCAGATAGGGACGGATGGCGGTCTCCTTGCTGCGGCTGTCGACGGTGACGTCCGTATCCGTTTCCGTCCGGATGCGTTCCTGGTCGAAAAGCCCGCCGGCGCTCAGCGACAACGTCGGCAGAATTTCCTTGAGAATCTCCAGGTTGTAGACCTGGGAGAACTCCCGGCGCTCCACATCCTCTTTAAGCTTCGTCGCCTTGTCGGTCGAACGGGTCTCGCCCAGGTCATACCGCAGGTCGGTCATCAGCCGCAGGCTGTCGGCCTTCCCTTCGCTGGGAGAGAACCCGACGCCGGCGAAAAGAGCCATGACAAAGGCGATATAGAGAACCTGCAGGCGCATGTTTTAGCGTTCACCCATAACGGCCAGGTCCCGGCTGCCCGCCCCAACGTCCAGCCGGGAAAGTTCCCGCTTGCTGACCAGATTGATCTTGATCAGGGCGCTGTCCTGGGACAGGAGGGCAAAGAGGGCGTTCTCTTCGCGGTCGATACTCAGGCGCCGCACCGGCCCGGGAAGGGTGAAAAAATCGATGGCCGTCAGGGAGCGCGGATCGACCACGGCGATCTCGCCGTCCTCCTTGGCGATATAGAGCAGTCCGCTGGTCTCGTCGAGAAGCAGGTCGCGGGCGCCATGGCCGATATGAATTTTCCGTTCGGTCGCCAGGGAGGAAGCGTTGACCACCAGCAAGTCGGGAGAATAGTCGCTGAGCAGAAAAATCCGTTGCCCATCGGGACTGACCGCGCCCCGCCCCGGAGCCTGGTCGAGAACCCGGGAAGCGAGCAGTCGGCCCGACGCGGTCGGATCGAGAATCGAGAGGGTGCTGGACCGGCTCTGACTGACGTAGACGCGGCTTTCGTCGCCGCCGACGAAGAGTTCGTCGGCCGGGGCCGTCAGGCGCACCCGTCCCCGCTCGAAGAGAGCGGCGGTGTCGATGATGCTGACCGAATCGCTGCCGCGATTGAGGGCCAGCAGGGTGTCGCCGCTTGCGGTCAGGGCCAGTTCCGTCGGTTCGTCGCCAAAACGCAGCCGGACCCGGCCAAGAATCTCGCCGTTGTTGATTTCCAGCACCGCGACGGCGTCTTCCTTGGCCAGCGCCACATAGAGCCAGCCCCGCCGCTGGTCAAGGACCAGATCTTGAGGCGACTTGCCGATATGGACCGAATCGGTCACCAGCGCCGTGCGCTTGTTGAAAATCGTCAGGGTTCCCGCGTCGCCGTCGCTGACAAATCCTTTGAAGGCGGTCAACATCCGCTCCGCTTGCCAGAGCGAAAAGCGCGGGGTGAAGCGGATCCCGTCCGTGATCAGCCGCTCCCCCGACAGGCTCAACAACAAGGTGTCCGCCCGGTTCTCGGCGACAACGAAGGGGTGTTCGATCCGCAACGGCTCGGCCGGCGGCAGCAGGTCGGTCGTCCCTTCTTCCCCGTGCAGCTCGGCCCGGGCGATGCGCAGGGCGATCCCCAGGTAGCGGCCGGGCGGCAGGGCGACCTGCGCCAGCCGCTGTTGTCGGCCGATCCGGTCATCGCCGGACAAAGAATCCGTGGCCGACGGCAGGGGAATTTCGCGGCCGTCGAGGGTCACGGCGACCAGTTCGTCGATGCTGAAAGTCAGCCGGTGGGCTTCCTGAGGCAGGGGTTGCAGATAGAGGGAGATCGCGCCGGTAGGGAGAGTGGGGCGAAGGGGGCGAGACAGCTCGGCGGAACAACCCGCCGTGAGCAGGAGCAGTAGGCCAAGCCAGAAACGACCGCGCCATTCCGGCGGGATCATCCCCTTCAACCGACCTTTTCTTGACAAAACCGACTCCGGCATCTTTCCCCCTCAAGGCATCGATGAGCCGTGACACTTTTCACAGAACGAACCCTGCCCGTCGCCGAATTCCAGGGCCAGGTTGCGTCCGTAATAGCTGAAGTAGACATCGCCGGCCGTGGCGCCCGCATCGCCGACGGCGGGATGGGAGGCGACCAGCAGCGAGGCGGCGAAATCCCAACGGCCGCCGGCGGAAAAGGCCGAGGCATGGGCACGATGGCAGGAAAGGCACATGACGTTGGCGCCGGCCGAGGGCCCCTGGGTGCTGTGCGGGTCGAGGGCGAGGACATCGCTCGTGCCCCGCTCGAAGGGGACGAACTGCAGGTAGGACGTCGCCGCGCTGCCCCCGTAGTCCCCGGTGCGCAGATAGGTGTTGTAGGTGTCGATCACCTCTTGCTCCAGGCGCGCATCCCTGCCGGCAGGATGGGCAAACGCTCCTTCGGACGTGACATGGTTGCCGCGGAGCATTTCTCCATGGCAGTTGCCGCACCATTCGCTCATCCCCGAGCCGTAGTCGACATGGGCGGCGTCCGTTTCCTGGAAGGGGCTGATGCTGCTCTGGCGGGCAATCGGCGCGCCCTGCGTGAAGGCCACCCCGTGCGCGGGGCGATAGCTGTCGTCGCCCAACAGGCGATAGTTGCCGCGAACGGTACCGGGTTCGGGAAGTTCGCCGTAGGAGCCGGATCCGGAAATCGGATAATTTTGCCAACGTTGATTCCCCCCGGCCTGGCCGTGGGGGTCGTGACAGCTGGTGCAGCCCAGTTGGGCACTCGGAAAGGTGCCGCCGGGGGCACGGGAGTTGAGGCGATCGGGGACGAGATTGAAATCTCGGGCCACCACGTTATGGCCGTGGCTGTCGCCGGGGCTGCCGCCGTCGAGCCAGCTGAAGCCGCGGGTCAGCCAGTAGAAATCGCCGCCCGGAGTCAGGGCCGAGCCGTCCGGACTGAAGACCGAGAGGCTGTTCGGCCCGCCGAGGCCCGAGTGGCAGTTGATGCAGATGGAGCTGGGATCGGAGTTCAGCAGCAGATGTTCACTGGCGGAATTGGCCCGATGCATGGAATGGCAGCCGCTACAGCTGCCGACACCACCGGCGTGGAAATCCCGGGAAAGGCAAAAAGCCGGCGTCGTCATGCCGACCACCGGAAGCAACCACAGGGCGCTGCCCCAAAGAAAGGATTTTGCCAGTTTGACCATGCGTGTCTGCCTCAGGCGGAGTTCGCCGTTCTTGAGTGCCGACCTGCTGAGCGGGTTGGGGACGAAGAGCACGACATGCGGGACAACGCAACCATCCGACAGTTATTACTATATCCCATAGCTGTAAATAGCAAAACCATATTCTTGATTAAAATACTAAAACAATAGCGGAGGCTGACAGTGTCCGGTAACACTGTCAGCCTCCCGAGAACGGCCGCGGGTCAAACTACCCCGTTGCGGCTTTGCTGCGGTTTAGTCTTTGGCGTGGCACTTGTTGCACAACTGGCGTTGATATTCGCCGTACTTCGTCGCGACATCGACGGCGGCGCCGCCGGCATAGTAGGGAACCGCCCCGTTGGCCATCAGGGTGGTCGAGTTTTCCGTCAGGATCGCCGATTCGGCAATGAATTCCGACGTGGCGTTGTCCCAGCGCAGGGCGTTGTCGAAAGCCGAGGCATGGGCGCGGTGACAGGAGAGACACATGACCTGATCGGCGCCGGTGACGCCTACGGTCGATTTCGGATCGAGGGTGCTGCCGTCGGCGACATTGCGCTCGATGGGGACGAGAGCGTCGAAGGCGGTGGCGACGGCGCCGGTGAAATCGCCGGTTTTGACGTAGGAGTTGTAGGCCCCCGGAACCGGAACGTCGGTCGGGTGCATGTTGGCGTTGTCGTTGTACAGGGGGTGACAGCTCAGGCACCAGTCGGACATGCCCTGGCCGTAGTTGACCCAGGCGCCGCCGGAGCCGTCGGAGGTCGCCACCGGGGCGGGAGCGGCGATCAGCTTAAAGCCGTCGTCGCCGAGCAGACGGTAGTTGCCGGCGATCGTTCCGGCGGCCGGCTGGGCCTTGTTCAGGTACGAACCGGAAACGGAGATCGGCGCGGTGCCGTTAGAGGTGCCGCCGTCGACCTGGCCATGGGGATCGTGACAGCTGGTGCAGCTCAGGGTATTGGAGGGCATCATCCCGCCGGGGGCGGTGACGTTGGTGCCGTCCACCGCCAGGCCGAAGTCGGCGGCGATGACGTTATGGCCCTTGTTGTCCGGATCGAAAGTCACGATGTTGCCGCGCACATTAAGGTCGTGAACGGCGTTGCTGCTTACCCAGAAAAAGTCGCCGCCCTGGTTCTTGTTGGAGCCGTTGGCGCTGTTGATGTGGTACCCGTTCGCTCCGTTATGGCAGTTCAGACAGGTGGAGCTGGCGTCGGAACCCTTCATCAGGAAGGCGGCGGTCGCCGAGCCGGCGCGGGGATTGTCGGCCGAGTTGTGCATGGAGTGGCAGCCGTCGCAATGGGCAACGCCGCCGCCATGGAAAGCGAAGGCGGTTCCACCCATCATGAAGAATCCAGCCAGCATGGCCAATATCATCTTGTTCACTTTCATTCTCTTCCTCCTGTTGGTTGTTGTGGGGCCACTGCGGACGTTACCGGAGCCGCCGGCAGCCTCTCCCCCTCGTTACCCGGAAGGAATAGCAATGGGCATGCCAACATCTTAATGAGAAAAAATCCGAATCATTCTGAACGCTTATCAAGATTGAATCCGTGTCGGCGATTTTTACCCGCCGTTTATTTGGGAATATCCCAAAACTATTCCGGGGATTTTCCCAATAGTTTAATTGTTGGTTTTTTCTAAACATACCTTTTAAAGACCGAGCACGGCGATAGGGATTACCGACGCGGCGAGAGCACCCTTCGGCATCAGGCGGATCTCTGTAATCAGAAGCAGTTTTCAGGGGATGGCGGTGAAGGGACGAGCGCTGGAAGCGGTCAAGGGGATTCCTGCAGAACCACGCGGTACACACCGACCCCCTTGTTCGCGGCCTGGGCGACAAAAAGCCGGTTTCCCCGTAGATCGAGCGCCAGGTCGTCGGGCACGATCAGGTCTTCGGGGCGATCCCCGCGATAGCCGAACTCCCCCTGAAAGACGAAGTTGCGATCGAAGACCAGCACCACCGAACGCAAGCGGTCGGCGACATAGATGTTGCCCCGGGCGTCCGCGGCGATGCCCGAGACGACTCCGAATTTTCCCGGGCCGCTGCCGGCGATGCCGAAGGGCTCCAGTTTCCCTCCCGGAACCAGACGAAAGGCGCTGAAAAGCGCCGGCGTGGTGAAATAGAGGCTGCCGTCGGGACCGACACAAAAACCGCTGACATCGAGGACCGTGGCCTTCTTCTTTTCCGGATCAAGGTCCTTGGCCGCTTCGGCCAACTCGGCGGAAAGATCGTGTTCGGCCAGGATGCCGCCGCCCTGGTCGATCACGACCACCCGGGCCGCGGAGGAATCCAGCAGATACAACCGGCCGTCCCGTTCTTCGAGACGATCCGGCGTAAAGCTCGCTCCGCTTTCGGGAAGGCCCTGAATGCGGATGACGGCTTCCGGCTCGCCCCGGTAATTGAGAACCTGGATGGCATGCTGCGTGAAATTCCTGGCGAGCACATAAAGGCGGCCGTCTTCGGCGCAGGCGATGTCGGCGGCGGAGACGATTTCGCCGTCGGCGCCGAAGGCGAAAATCTCCATCCCCTGACGGTTGAAAATCCGCACCTCGTTACTGCCCTGGTTGAGGGTGTAGATTTCCTGCTGCGCCGAATCGAAATCGAGTCGGGCCCATTGGGAAGGAACCGTGCCGGAAAAGTTGGAGAGCAGATACTCGAAACTCACGTCCAGCCTGGCTCCGGAGCGCTGGCTTTTTTGCAGTTCGGCGGAGCAGGGGAAAGCCGTGACGAAGACGAGGCCCAAGGCCAGAAGACCGGCGCGGGCGGAAGTGGGCCGCAAGGAAGAAAGTCGATTCATGCCGTTGGGATTAGCAACCAGCATGCCATGGCGCGAAGAGTGAAATATTGCTGTCATGTCAATGGCCAAAGACGCCTGGGCCATTTTCGCGGAAGGGCCGGACAGGCGAAATCCGGGAATTTTCCCAAACACACCTGGGAAAATTCCCAAAGCCGAACAGCGGAAGTGGCGCGGTCCAGTGCCGGTGGCGAGGCGATAAAAGCGATCAGCGATTGCTGATCAGGCGGTGTGCGCCGCCATGGCAATCGCGACAGCCGCGATGTTGCCGATGAATCGCTTGGGCGTGGGGCAGGCCATGGCAGGCTTGACATTCGGGAATCGACCGGTGGGGCCCTTGGTGGCAATAAAGGCAGGTGATGCCGCCGTGGTTGGTTTTGGTGGCGGCAAGCTCACGCGCCGCCTGGGCATGGCAGACCTGGCAGAAGGTGCTCGGGATATGGCCGGCGGGCGTGATCCGCAGCGGCGCATGGGCGGGATGACAGGCGGCGCAGTCGGGATTGGTCTGATTGGCCAGATGGGGCTCATGGCAGTCGAGGCAGGCGGGAATTTCCTTGTGCCGGCCATGGCAGCGGGTGCAGTAAAGTTCCCCATGGCGACTGGGGCTCTCGCCCATTTGCCGACCGACCTCGGGGTGGCAGGAAAGACATTCCCGGCGCATCGGCTTCAGCGGATCCCGTAGCGACACCAAAGGGCTGTGGGGATCGGTGTGGCAGTGCAGGCAGCCGCCAATCTCGTAATGGGGCCGCCCCTGGTGGCATTCGTCGCAGGCGCGGGAAACGGTCCCCGGTCGGGGCGGGTGCCGGGGATGGCAGTCAAGGCAGCCGACATCGGTCCCATGCGCTCCCCCGGTTGCCGTCAACGCCCGCACGTTTTCACTGTGACACTTGCCGCAATCTGCGTTTTCCAGCGGGGCGGCATCGGCGGCAAGGCGGCAAACGCAGAAAGCCGCAACCAGCAGGAGGATTCTCCCGGGGCGGCATAAGGGCTGAAAACTGTCGGCGGCAAAGAAACGGGAACGGTTCATAAGAGAAGACCCCTGTCCGGGAAGATCGAAAAAAACTAGCAACCACCATGCCAGACGCCACGACTCCCCGCCTACCCCTTGCCAATACCGACATCCTATTCTTGATTGTGCCGTGCGTGAATTTGCGATGATTAATTGATAAAAACTATTTTTTCGGCGAGCCCTTTAATCTGTCAAAAAACTGTAGTATGGTTTTGATTAAAATTAAAAAGACTCGGTAATTTAGATATTTGTTTAGTTCCATGTATTCTTTGCGCCAGGGGTTGAGCTTGAAGGGGCATAAATCGATGAAGAAAAACCTGCACGTTTCGGCAAAATATCTGATCCTTCTCGTGGTTGGGTGCGTTTTTTTTCTCCATGGCTGCGGCCGACAGGAAAGTGCCCACGCCCAGGAACCACCGGAAACAAAACGACAGACCATCAGGATCGGCCTGATCCCCGAACAGAACCTGTTCGAGCAGAAAAAACGCTATGCCCCCCTTTTCGACTATCTCTCCGCCGAATTGGGGGTTGTTTTTGAAAGTCATGTCCTTTCCCGCTACGGAAATATTATCGACAACTTCAACAAACTGGGACTGGACGGGGCGTTCATGGGGAGTTTCACCGGGGCGCTGGCGATCGAGAAACTGGGGGTCGAGCCCCTCGCGCGGCCGCAACACGTGAACGGAACCTCAACCTATTTCGGACTGGTCTTTGCCCGGAAGGGGAGCGGGCTGGGCAGCGCGGAGAGCCTGCGGGGGAAACGGATGGTCTTTGTCGACCGCGCGACCACGGCGGGATATCTATTACCCCTGGCCTATTTCAAGAAGATCGGCATCGACGACTACGAAAACTGGTTCGGCGAGTTTTATTTCAGCGGCACCCACGAAGATGCGATCATGGATGTTCTCAACGGGTTGGCGGATGTCGGCGCCGCCAAAAACACGGTCTATGAGAATCTGGTCCTGAAAGACCTGAATCACATGGACAAGCTGGAAGTCCTGGCAACATCTCCGCCCGTCCCCTCCAACGCCCTGCTGGTCAAAAACACCTTCCCGGCCGAATTCAAAACTCTTCTTCGCGACACCTTGCTGACCATGGACCAGTCCGCCGCCGGCAGAAAAGCCCTGGCGGAATTCAACGCGACGAAATTCATCGAAACGACGGTCGCGGATTATCAACCGGTTCTGGATTACGCCACAAGCATCGGCATCGATTTGGCCGAATACGACTATAGGAATCAATGACAACCATCGTGCCATTCTTTTTAATCTTCTAACAGCGGTTTGCCCCGGGGGGGGAGTTTCCAAAAATGAAAAGGATCGTCCTTATCGGCTTGTCGTTGATGCTTTTCTGTTTCATTACCGGCGGCATCTATATCGTAAAGTCTATTTTCGACGTCACCAACAAATTGGAAAAGGTCATTTCTTTTCAAAGAGTCGAAATGCTTCGCGACAACCTCGTCCACCATATCAAATCCGCACAATCCGATCTTCTCCTGCAGGGCTCGCCCCATCAAAACGAAACGGATGCTTCGGTCCAATATACAAGCGAAATCGAGACCGTTTCAAATCTCTGTCTGGATTGTCATCACTCTTCCGACGTAACCTTTCTGCTCAAAAACCTCAAGGAACACATCCAGGAATATCTGGCTCTCATCAGTCGCACCTTGACGATCCAAGGCAATCCTCAGCGGCTAGCCCAGGCCCGGACGGAGGCCTTTGCCAAGGGAGAACGTCTGCTCGACCAGGTAACGTCCCTGTCGATTGCCTCCGCCCACAAAATTTCCAGCCGGATCGATAAGATTCGGGAAGACATCAACAAAACGAATAATTTTCTGATGACCTGCATCATCCTCGGCCCCATCCCCATTCTTTTTCTGGTTTTCTTTCTTTTTCAGCGATTCAAGGGATCGATCGACATCCTGGTCGCATCGACCGGCGAACTGGGGAAAGGCGATCTCAACTATCGCATTAATCAACCGCTGAAAGATGAATTCGCGACCCTGGCGCAATCCTTCAACTCCATGGCGGCCTCGCTTTCCATCGAAAGAGAAAAATTCACCTCGGCCAACACCCTCTATCAGACTCTTTTCGAAAGTGCCGGCGATTCCATCATGATCACCAGCCTGGAAAACGGATCAACGGGACAGATCATTTCGGCGAACCGCGCGGCTTGCGAGATGTACGGCTACTCGGTCGACGAATTGTTGGGGATGAAGATTTTTTCCCTGAGTCCCGAAAAAGAAATCGAAGAGGTCATCGCGAAAATAAAGACCGTCTTGACGGGGGAGTGGGTCAGATCGCGATTGAAACGTCGGCGGAAAGACGGCACCCTTTTTTGGGCGGATACCAGTTTCGGCCTTCTTCACCTTGGTCAGAAGAAATTCCTGCTCTCTTTCTGCAAGGACATCAGCGAAAGTCTACGCGCCGAAGAGGAACAACAGCGGGCCAATCAGATGGCCCTGGTCGGGCAAATGGCCGCCGGTCTTGCCCATGAGATCAAGAATCCCCTCGCCGGCATAAAAGTCGGGCTCGATGTTCTGAAGGGAGATCTCGATTTAAAAGCCGAAGACCGGGAAGTCTTTGCTCGGGTCATCAATGAGGTGGCGAGAATGGAGCGGCTTCTACGCGTCCTGCTCAACTACGCCCGGCCTCCGGAACCCCAATTCGATCTGGTCGACCTGAATGTGCTGCTGGACAACTCCATTCGCAACGCGGAAATGTCCGTCCTTCAGGATCCCGCTAAAAAAATAATTTTCAAGAAAGATTTCTTGCCGAATCTCCCCTTGGTCAATGCCGACTCCACGCAATTACAGCAAGTTTTCCTGAATATCCTGCTCAATGCCGCGGACGCCATCGAAGGCGAAGGGGTCGTTACGACAGTGACGCGCACGGATGGGGACGACGCCGTACTCATTGAACTTCTGGACACCGGACACGGCATCGACGGCGCGACCCTTGAAAAAATTTTCAACCCGTTCTTCACCACGAAACGCAAAGGAACAGGATTGGGATTGTCGATCTGCAAACGACTGGTCGAACAGCAACACGGGACGATCGAAGCGACCAGCCGCGTCGGCGCGGGAACCCGATTCATCATCAGGATTCCAACCGCGCAAAATAAAGGAAACGTGAGTCATGGGTAGTAAAGGCCGGATTTTTCTCGTCGATGACGACGAACTGATCATCTCCATGCTTTCCCGGGCACTGCAGAAAGAGGGTTACGAAACATCGCTGCTGAATTCCTCCGAGCAGGCCGTGGAGAAGATCCGGGCCTGGCAGCCCCATGCCCTGCTCTTGGACGTCGACCTGGGCGGCGGGCCCAGCGGCCTGGACCTGCTGGAGATGCTGCAAGCCGAAGGGGTGGATTTTCCGATCGTCATGCTGACCGCCGACGATTCCGCCGAATCGGCGGTTCGGGCCATGCGCCATGGCGCGGCGGACTATCTCAACAAACCGTTCAATATCGAAGAAGTCAAAATTGTCCTCGAAAAACTGCTGGTCAATTCGCGGCTCAAAAACGAGGTTCGCTACCTCAAGGAGTCGACCGCCGCGACCCTGGGGCGGATGTTTATCGGCGAAGCTCCGGTGACCCAGAATATTATTAAAACCACCCGGAAGATGGTCGAGGCGGGCGTTCAATCGATTCTGATCACCGGCAAATCGGGCTCGGGGAAAGAGGTTCTGGCGCGCAATATCCACTACTGGCGCTTCGGTTCACAAAAAGACTTCGAAAGCATCCCCTATATCGCCGTCAACTGTACCGCCCTGCCCGAAAGCCTGATCGAGGGCGAACTTTTCGGGCATGCCAAGGGCGCATTTACCGATGCGAAAGCCGACAAAAAAGGGGTTTTCGAACTGGCCGAGGGCGGTACCTTGCTGCTCGACGAAATTGGCGACATGCGGCTGGATTTGCAGGGGAAATTATTGCGGGTCCTGGAAGAGCGGACGGTTCGGCGCATCGGCGGCCAGGTCGATCTGCCGATCGATGTCACGATTATTGCCTGTACCAACCGGGATCTGAAGAAAGCCGTGGAAGATGGGACGTTCCGGGAGGATCTTTACTACCGGTTGAATTCTTTCGCGATCCAATTGCCGACCTTGAGCCAGAGGGGTGAAGACATTCTCCTTCTGACCCGGCATTTTCTGGAAAAGTTCGCCCAGAAATACTCGAAAAAGCCGATCCGGAACATTGCCAAGGATGCCGAAAAACTGCTGCGGGAATATCCCTGGCCCGGCAATGTGCGGGAGCTGCGCAATGTCATCGAGCGTTGCGTGGTTCTGGAAAACACCGACACCCTCGCCGCCGACCAGTTGCCTCTGGACATTGGCGGCAAGGAAAGCAGCCGGGTCGAGCGGCGAAAAAGATTCCACATCATCCTTCCGGATGAGGGAATTTCCCTGGAAGAGGTGGAGCGCGAGCTGATGCGACTGGCCCTGGAGCGCACGAACGGCAATATGACCAAATCGGCCAAGCTGCTCAAGGTCAGCTACGATACCTTCCGATACCAGGCGAAAAAGTACGACTTGACGTGAAAAGTCTTTGGAAAATACCCTGGAGTGGTTACGGGCCGAATTTTCCTGGTGGTTCTAAATAAGGGTTTCGCGAAAAAATAGGCTTTTAATTTTTATGGATACAACGTCTAATCTCTTGGCTCTTCAATAAAAACTCTCAAAAATTCCAGCGGAGAGACAATTTGAACATTTTCGGCAAATTGATGTTGGCGTTTGGGGGAATCGCGTTGATCTGCGCGCTGGTCGGTGCCACGGGACTTTTGAGCCTGCAGAAAATCAACCGGCAACTTTCCGATATTGCCGAAGTTCACCTGCCTGCTATCGACTCACTGCGGACCATCATGGAAGCGCAGACGGCCATCCGCTCGGTGGAACGCACCATTCTTTTGCCGACACTGGATCTGGAAGCGCGTGTTGCCGAACTGGGAAACCTTGAGAAAAACCGGGAATTGGCGAACCAGGGGATGGAACGGTTTGAAACCATCCCTAAATCGCCGGAGATCGCCGCGCTGTGGCAAGAGGCCAGGGAGAGTTGGGAACGCTGGGCTTTGCAACATACCCAGTTGGTCAATCTGGTTGCCCTGGTCAAAGACGATCGGGTGCAGATGCTCGAATCGGAATTCAACAATCACTGGCATGACTATGATCTTTGGAAAATCGAACTTGAACGATCCGTCTATCGCGGCCTTCCCTTCACGGGGGAACTGGATCCGGAAAAGACCGGACTGGGGCAATGGCTCCACGCGGCTTCTCCGAAAACCCCGGAATTTGCCGAGACGCTTCCCGACCTGACCGAATCGCACCACCAAATCCATCAAAAAGCGGTGCGAATTATCGATGCCTTGCGCGGCGGAAATATTGCATCAGCTCGAAATCTGTTCGAGAAGGAATTCATCCCCCAGGACGATGAAATCAGAGAAATCCTCGATTACCTCCGGATCATTCTGCAATCCAACATCGCCCTGATCAACTCGGCGGCCGATATCGGTTTCGGCAAGGATCAGGTCGCCTTTCGGGAAACCAGCGCGGCCCTGGAAAAGTTGGCGAATCACTATCGCACCCAATCCGAACAAGCTCAGCGCTCCGCTGACGGAATCGTCTTTGCCGGATCGATCACGGTCCTTTCGGCATTGCTGTTCGGCGGCCTTTTTGCCCTGATTTGCGGATACCTGATTGCGCGGAGCGTTGCCCGCCCCCTGCGGGAAGCCTCACGGATGCTTCTCGATATGGAACAGGGTTGCATGAGCAGGCAATTGCACATGCAGCGCCGGGACGAAATCGGCTTGATGGCCCAGGCCATGAACTCGATGATCCGCAGCATGCAACGTTTTCTCGGGGTGATTCAAAAAACCGTGAGCGGCGTGAAAACGAATGCCGCCGATCTGCAAAAGGTTTCGGCGATCATCAGCCAAGGAACCAGCCGACAGAACCGGGAAGGAAGCCTGGCTTTGACGGCCGTCGAAGAAATGGAACGGATTGCCGCCGATCTCAGCCACAAGGTTGAGTCCCTGACCGGTGCCCTCAACAACTCCTCCTCATCCGCCCATGAGATGGCGAGCAGCATTTGCGACGGTTCGGAAATGGCGAACCGACTGTCCCAGGAAGTGGAAAGTATCACCACGGCCCTTCAGCAGATGAATTCCAGCATGGGCGAAATCGCAGACGTACTCAAAGATTTTTCCGCGTCATCTCAGCAGTTTGCCGCCGTCGCCAACGAATTGGCCCTTTCGGGGGAAAGTGTCGGGCATCTGGCCGCCGAATCGACCGCCCTTGCCGATAACGTTTCCGCCTTGGCGGCAAGCAAGGGGGGACCGGCCCTGGAGCGCATGATGGAAATTTCCCGAAACAACCGCGAAGCGGTTTCGGCTTACGGTCAGCGCGTGGCCTGTCTCGGCGAGAAATCCAAAAACATCGGCCAGGTTCTCGAAGTTATTCGCAACATGTCCGAGCAGACGAATCTGCTCGCCCTGAACGCCGCCATCATTGCCGCTCAAGCCGGAGAGAATGGTCGAGGTTTCGCCGTGGTTGCCGAGGAGATCCGCGATTTGTCGGAAAATACCAAAGACAGCATCGCGCAGATCGAAGACCTGATCGATGCTGTTCAGCGCGAGGTGAAATCGACCATCGATGCGATCACTCTGATCCATGCCGGGGCGGACAGCAGCATCGATGCGGCCCGTGAAGCCGATGCCATCCTCAAACAGGTGATCGACTGTTCATCCCAGTCGCTGAAAAAAGCCCGACAGATTGCCGAAGCCTCCGGTATTCAGGTCGAGCGCAACCGCGCCATGCATCAAGATGCGGATCGGCAAGCCAGGCAGATCAAAAAGATCGAGCATACGGTAGATGAGCAAAACCGGGGAGCCGAAGCCGTCATTCAAGCCGCGGAAGAAGTTCGCGGCATCTCTTTGCAACTGCGAAACAGCACGCGCGAGCAGGCCAAAAGCAGTGCCGTCATTTCCCGAGCCCTCTCCGAAACCCATGAATTTTCCGAAGGGATCAAACTGGCGGCGGAGACGATGGAAAAGAGCGCCCGCCAGGTGGTGGTCTCCCTGGCCGGTATTGCCGACGTCGCCGCGGAAAATCTGGGAAGTGCCCAATCCCTCGAAAAAGTCATGGTTCGCTTGCACGAGCTCACCGAAGAAATAGTTCCGGAAGTCGCGCGCTATCAACTGCCTGAAGAAATGGAAAATTGAGTGCTTGTGACCGGAAACCGGGACGAGGCCTGGCCCACAAAAAAGGTTTCTGGGTCCTGGTGACATCCAAGGCAAACCCCTCCGTCCGATATGTAATTCAGTGGCCGATTGGTCGAAACAAGTGGGCCGGGTTCAAGAACAGCCCAGCGATTGATGACCCCTTCTCAAGGGGATGTTCGGCAACG
>CALJLX010000285.1 GCA_937982495.1 uncultured Desulfuromonas sp. | reverse complement strand
GGTTGTGAATGCCGAGGCCGACATCCTTGGCCAGCAGATGGGGATAGGCTTTCGCCGCCCGCTCGGAGAGGCCGAGGGGGAGGACGGCGACCACGGTCTTGGGTCCGTCATAGGCGGGAAAGCTCGCGAGATCGGGAGTCGGCTTGACCGGTTCTTTTTCTTCCACATAAGTGGTGGCGCAGCCGACAAAAAGCCCGCAGAACAGGATCGGCAACAGCAAGAAAGCCAGTCGTCTCATTGTCCCTCCTCCATTTGGCGCATCAACCCGGCCACCGCCTGGGAAACGGCTTCCTGGGTCGCCTGGCCGACACTGGTCTGGTCGAAATGGACCTGATCCTCGCGAATCTGGAAGAGCACGCCCCGGGCCTTGGTCGTGCCTTTGCCGCTCCCCTCGCCTTTGACGGGAGGCTTGTCCCCTTCCCGAACGGAAACTTCGACGGTGATTCCGACATCGACCTTGCCGCTGGAAAAGGGACCGGCAAAGCCCCGAAAGCGCGATTTCTCGAAAGAAACGATGCGCGCCGAAGCCACCGCGTCGCAGCCCAGTTCGGCCTGATCGACCGGCTCCGCCGCCGTATCGGACGAGAGCGCGGCCCGAGCCAGCAGTTCCTGAATCCTCCCGGAAATTTCCGCGTTGTCCTCCAGCGGCACATAGCGGCCGCTGTCGTACAGCTCCTGCGCCACCAGGTGAGCGATCCCCTGGGCGATGAGCAGCTTGCCGAATTCCGGCTCGTCGGTGGCGTTACTGACGCCGACCACGGCCAGACGCAAGAGTTCGGCTCGGCCGATAGCGGGGAACAGAAAGAGGAAAGCAAGGCAGAGAACAAAAAACGCCGGACGGCGGCGGACCTTGGCAAAGAAGGAAGGCAAATGCGGCATCGGCGATGATCTTTTCAAGAAGGGGGCGGGTTGCGGGAGAGGAAGCTGCGGGCAACCCTGGTGAAACGGCATGGTTAAATGTATACAATAAAACGCTTTTTGCTGTCAACAGCACAAAACCCGGCATGCAGCCGGGCTTTGGGTTTCATCCGAAGGTATCGGAAGCTATTTCAGCTTCCAGGTTGTCCCCTCCTTGGAGTCGAGGAGCATGATCCCCTGGGCGTCGAGTTCGTCGCGAATCCGGTCGGCGCGGGCAAAGTCGCGATCGGCTCGCGCCTGCCGCCGTTCCACGATCAGCGCTTCGATTGCTTCGGCGCTCAGCCCCCCGGCCTGGAGTCCGGCATTCTTCTGCTTCTCCAGCCAGGCAACCGGCGCCGAGCCGAAGAGACCGAGAACGCCGCCGAGGCGCAGCAGCTGCTCGCGCCCTTGCCGCAACCCGTTCAGCAGAACCGGATTTTGCCGGAGGGAGGTTTCCGCGACGATGCGGTTCAGTCCCCGCACCAGGTCGAAGAGATGGCCGATGGCCAGGGCGGTGTTGAAATCGTCGTCCATCGCCTCGCGGAAACGCTCTT
>CALJLX010000284.1 GCA_937982495.1 uncultured Desulfuromonas sp. | reverse complement strand
TTGCCGGAATGGTAGGCCATGTCGAACAGGGCGCGGAGACCGTAACGGCTTTTGGTCGAAAATTTCATCAGAGTTTTCCTCCAAAAAATTGTTGCTAGAACATTTAGCTAACTCTATCGTTTGTGTCAAGAATTTAATTCCCCAGCGCCGTCCCCGGGCATTCAGGAAATCGATTTCCATGGCGGGATGGGTTGACAGTCGGATGGGAGAACGTAAAGGTATAAGAAACGATCCATCAGCGGAAAAGGAGAGAGCCTATGCTGCCCAGCCGTTGGGATCCCTTTCGGGATCTGAGCAAGGAATTGAACCAGCTGCACCGGGAAATGGATGAGATGTTCCGCCGCGCCTTCGGCCTGACCCGCGAGTCCGGCGAGGGGCTCGGAATGGGCACTCCGGCCGTCAACAGCTATCTGAAGGACCACACCTTCTATGTCGAGGTGGAAGTACCCGGAGTGAAACGGGAAGAGCTCGACGTCAGCGTCGACGGCAACATGCTCACCGTCAGCGGCGAGCGCCGGGCAAACCGGGAAGCCAAGGATCACGACTACCTGGTGCGGGAAACCCACTTCGGCAGCTTCCGCCGGCGGCTGATGCTGCCCGAAGGCGCGGACGCCGACCGGATCCAGGCGATCTGCAAAAACGGTATCCTCGAAATCAGCATGCCGGTCGGTCGAAAGGAAACGGGCGGACGGAAGATTCAGATCGAAGGGGAGGAGTAGGAAGGCAGGCTGAAAGCTGAAGGCCGAACAGAGCGAGGCATGAGGAGAAGTGAGGAATGACGAAAAGGACGAAGGATGAGGAGCGCGAGCCTTCAGTCTATCCTCCTCACCCCTCACCCCGCCCATCCTTTACTCCCAGGGCTTGATCACCCCCGACTCCAGGGCCGCCCGTTCCACCGCTTCGGCCACTCTCTGGTGAACTTCGTCGTTGAGGATCGAGGGAACCAGTTCCTTCTCCTCGGCGCAGGCGGCGATGGCCTTGGCGGCGGCGATCTTCATCTTGTTGTTGATGACCCGGGCGCGGACGTTGAGGGCGCCGCGGAAGATGCCGGGAAAACCGAGGGCGTTGTTGACGCTCTTGCCGTCGGCGGCGAAAGCGGCGCCGGCGGCGACGGCATCCTCGGGGGTGATTTCCGGATTGGGATTGGACAGGGCGAGGATGACCTGCCCTTTTCTGACCATCTCGGGCTTGATCAGGCCGGGGCAACCGGTGGTGGCGATGACGATGTTGGCGCCGGCCATGACATCCGCCAGGGTTCCGGCTTCGCCGCCGGCCGCGTTCAGCCGGTCCTTGGCCGACTCCTGCAAGTCGGTGCCGATGACCTTCTTCACCCCGTAGGACAACAGGAGCTTGGAAATCCCCATCCCCGCCGCGCCCAGGCCGATGACGCCGATCGCCGACTTGCCCAGCATCAGCCCGGAAAACTTGGTGGCGTTGAGCAGCGCGGCGAG
>CALJLX010000283.1 GCA_937982495.1 uncultured Desulfuromonas sp. | reverse complement strand
GGACAATCCTGCTCGCGGATTTCGTAATACTTGGCCGTCATGTCCGGGGTCAGAAACTGGCGGACCTCCCGCAATGCCTTGGCGAAATGCTCCCGGGTCACCACCGCGGAGTCTTCCTTGATGGCGTTGACCGTGGCCCGCTTGCACAGGCTTTCGATGTCCCAGCCGACGTAGCCCTCGGCCCGCTCCGCCAGGTCGCGTCGATCGATGCCGGGAGCGAGGTTGGGCATTTTATCCATGTAGATATTGAGCATGCCGAGGCGGTCCTCGGCGCGGGGAGGATGGACGAAGACCTTGCGGTTGAAGCGCTTTTTCTCCTTGATCAGCGCCTGATCGACGGTGTCGATGCGGTAGCAGGAGCCGAGGAGCATGACGTTCGGCACCTGGTTGATGCGGTCGATCTGCTCGATGAAGAGGCGGTTCAACTCCTTGTCGGCGAAGGTCGGCGGAATCGCCCGCAGGTTGCCGGGGCTCCACGCGTAGTCGCAGCCGGCCCGGGGACAGAGCCATTCGCAGTCGGAGACGAAGAGGACGCAGGGGGCCTCGTGCACGGCGCAGTCGAAGGCCTCGACCAGTTCCGGCCCCTTGCCGAGCATCTCCTGACCGGAGATGTAGACGAAGGAGACCCCGGCTTCCTTGGCGCAGGCTTCGGCGAGCATGGTGATGCCGGTGCCGAGCGGCCCCCACATCATCACCCCGGCGGGAATGCCGAGATTGTGCAGTTTGAGCATCTCCGGCTTTTTCAGGGGCAGACAGACCATCTCCTTGAGGGTCTCCTTGACGTCGGCGTAGCCGCCGATGTCGTCCCAGCCCAGCACCGGGTCGCGCACTTCATAAAAAATATTGGTCAGTTTGCGATGCATCGAAAAGTTCTCCCGTTTTGTTATCCTTATGCACTTGCCGCGCGGACCCGACATTTTTTGAGCAACAACCATGCCACCTTGACGCTTCAATCCCGCCATTATATGCTCATCGCACCTTTCACCCCCAGCGCCGGGAGGGACCGATGAGCTCCTACATCCTCGCCATCGACCAGGGCACGACGGGCACCACCGCCCTGCTCGTCGACCGCGACCTTCAGGTGCGCGGCAAGACCACCGTCGACTTTCCCCAGCACTATCCCCAACCGGGCTGGGTCGAGCACGATCCCGAGGAGATCTGGTTTTCCGTCATCCAAGCGATTCGTCGGCTGCTTGGACAAAGTGGGATCGGCGGCGCGGAAATCGCCGCCATCGGCATCACCAACCAGCGGGAAACGACCCTGCTCTGGGAGCGGG
>CALJLX010000282.1 GCA_937982495.1 uncultured Desulfuromonas sp. | reverse complement strand
GAGATGGTGATTCGTGACTGGAGTTCAGACGTGTGCTCTTCCGATCTCGCTCCAGTTCCGCGCCGAGCCCGGCGGGAATCACCAGGGCAAAGGGATAGTCGCCGGCGGCCACCCGCCGCCGGGCCTCGGCCTCGCCTTCGGCGTCCCCCACCGCTTCCACCAGTTGCACCGCGCCGCTCTCCTTGAGGCCGTCGACCAGCCACCGCGCCGCCGGGCCGCCGTCGCGGTCGACCAGCAGCACCTGGATGCTCCCCTCGCCGGTGAGCTTGAGGACGTTGTCCTGCACCAGCGACACCACCAGCACCAGCACCAGCGGCATGAGAAAGAGCAGGGCCAGGCCGCCGCGGTCGCGGCGGAGGAGCAGTAGTTCCTTGCGCAAGGTGGCGAAAAAGGCACCCATGCCGTCAATCCCGCAAATGGCGGCCGGTGAGGCGCAGAAAGAGCTCTTCGAGATCGCGGCAATCGGGCTGTGCCGCCAGCAGATCCGCCGGCGCTCCCAGGGCGACCACCCGCCCGGCATCGACGATGGCGATGCGGTCGCAGAGCTGCCGCGCCTCTTCCATGTAATGGGTGGTGTAGAGCAAGGTCATCCCCTCGGCCTTGAGCCGCGCCAGATTCTCGAAAATGACGTGGCGCGACTGGGCGTCGATGCCGACCGTCGGCTCGTCGAGAAAGAGTAGGCGCGGGCGGTGCAGCAGTCCGGCGGCGAGATTCGCCCGCCGTTTCATCCCCCCCGAGCAGGCCTCCACCAGCCGCTTCCCCTGGCTTTCAAGACCGACCATGGCCAGGCAGTCGTTGACCCGGGTCTTCAATCCGGTTCCGGCCAGCCCATGCAGGCGACCGAAGTAGGCGAGGTTTTCCGCCAGGGTCAGGCGCGGATAGAGGGCGATTTCCTGGGGAACCAGGCCGATCAGGCGCCGGACCTCTTGGCAGCGGCGCCCGGGATCGAGACCGAAGAGGCGGACGCTGCCGGTCGTGGGACGCAGCAGGGTGGCGAGGATGGAGATGGCCGTGGTCTTGCCGGCGCCGTTGGGACCGAGCAGGCCGAAGGTCTCCCCGGCCCGGATCTCCAACTCCAGTCCGGCCAGGGCCGGTTGCTCGGCGCCGGGTTAACGCTTAACCAATCCCCGCGCGGCGACGGCGAGTTCCGCCGCCGCGACCGCTGCCATCACCGGATCACCCCGGCGAGGTCGCGAAAGAGGGCCTCCTCGCCGTCGGCGCAGCGGCGCAGCAACTCGGCCAGCTCCGGGCAGGCCTCGGCCACGGCGATCCGCCCCTTGCAGGCCCGGGCGGCGAGGAGGGCGAACTCCCGCCAGCCGTCACCGATGGCGGTCATCCGCTGGGAAAGCTCCAACAGCTCGGGCTTTTCCAGAATCCCGGCGGACTCCTGAAGAAAAGCGGCGTACATGAAACGGAAACCGCCGCCGCCGGTGCCGATCTCCTCCTGCATGCGAATGAGATGGCCGAGATGCTGCACCGTCCGCCGTTCAGCGAATCTGCGCGGCCAGCCCTCGATCACCCGGGCCAGCCGGCGCATGCCACGCACACCGATGATCGGCACTGGGTTGCGCATGTTGCGGCAGACCTCGCCTATCCCCGCCCGCACCGCGCGCCGCAGGTCGGGCTCGGTCGGTACGGCGGTCAGGTAGTAGATGCGCCCCCTGGGCGCCAGATCGCCGACGGCGAAGCGCGCCCTGCGCAGATCCTCGGCAGGGCAGAGGACGGCCTCGTCCATCACCGGGTCGCTGATCAGGTAGGTTTCTCCCTGCTTGCCGTAGACCACCAGATTGTGGGCGTTGAAATGGAAGCGCAACGCCGGCGGCAGATAGGGGAGCCAGTAGACGCTGGTCTGCGCCCCCACCGGAATCCCCCGGTCGAGAAGTTCGTCGAGAGCGGCCATGCCCGCCTCGGGGTCGCGGAAACGGCGCCCCTCGACCCGCACGCCGAGGCGCTGGGTCGCCGCCTTGAAGATGCCCCCCGGCCCCTTGCGGTAGGTGACGAGGGGTAGGCGGTTGAGACGGATAAAGGGGAGGTAGCCGAAAAAGAGGCCGCCGCCGATGCCGAAGGCCAGGGCCTCGGAGAGGTTGATCCCCTGATGGCGCAGCAGGTTGGCGGTCGCCCCGCTTTCGCAGTGGGCCGCCTGGCGATGGACGAAGGGGATGCTCACCGGGATTCCTCCGTTGCGGCGATCTCGGGGACCTCCAGCTCGGGGGTCTCGGGCAACCGGCACAGGTCCTCGACGGACAACTGCAGCACCTCGGCGTAGCGCGCCAGCAGTTCCCGGTCGAGGCGGGCGAAGATCGCGGGCCGCAGATGCCGCCGCACCCGCCAGCGAAACAGGCCCGCGTATCGGGCCAGCAGCGCCGCATCCATCTGCCGCCGGGCCATGTGGTAGGCGAGGGGACTCTTGCGTCCAGCCAATACCTCGCCATGGATGTCGGCGAGTTCCCGGGCAAGCTCCTCCCAGGCCTGACGGTTGGCCAGGTTGACCGGATTCCAACCGGCGGTGGGGGCGAGGACATAGCCGCCCGTCTCGTCGAGGGCGTAACAGACCGCCTTGCGCTCCCCGAAGAGGCCGGGATGTTGCGGAACTTCCTGTTGCTTCATGCTACTCCCTCCGCAAGCGGATCCAGCCATAGGCGTCGTCGCGCCCGAATTTCAGACAGCACAGCTCCCGCCCGGCCAGGGCTTCCCCCTCCGGCAGCCGGTCGTCCCGGCAGGCCAGGGCCGCCACCGCCAGATCGAAGGCCGGCCCCGCCGGCAGGCTGCCGTAAACCGGGGCATAGGCGGCGCATCGGGCCTCGGGGGGAAGATGGCGGGGGTAGTTCGCGCCGCATTCCCGGTGGCCGTCGGCACCGAGCAGATAGAGGGACGCGGCATCCAACAGCGGCGGGCGCACGGCCGCGTTGCCCTGGCGCACCCCGGTGATCCGCCCGTAACGGGCTGTGCCCGATTCGGCGGTGAGCAGAAAAAAGGCCGCGCCCTCGCCGGGGACAGCGCTTTGCCGGTCGAACTCGAAAGGCCGGATGCGGTCCGAGGGTTCGGGGAAAAACCGCCCCCAACAGGAGCGCAGCACCGCGCAGGCCTCGTCGACCCCGCCGAAAAGAACGGCGTCGACCCGCCCTTCGGCCAGCCAGCCCTGGGCGGCGAGCAGGGCCGAGGGGACGGACATCTCGAACTGGCTGACGGTGAGATTGGGGCCGGTGATGCCGAGGAGGATGGCGGTGTGGGCGGCGGCGGCGTTGTGCACCGAACTGGAAAAGTGGGTCGGCGAAGCGAGGGCGTCGCCGCCGTCGAGGACGGTGTCGAGGAAGGCGAAGGTGGTGGCGGTGGCGCCGTAGCCGGTGGCGACGATCAGCCCCAGCCGCGTCCGCTCCAACGCCGGAAGCCCGGCATCCACCAAGGCGAGATGGGCGCCGAGCAGGGCCAGCCGGGAAAAATGGTCGATGCGGCGCAGGGCGCGCTTGTCGACGAAGCGCTCCAGGGGCGCGGTGTCGGCAAGCAGGGCCGGAATCTCGCCGCCGGCGAAAGCCGCCGGGCGCGTCGGTACCGAACCGACCGCCAGCGCCCGTTCGAAATCCGCCGGCCCGCAGCCGAAACCGCCGACCAGCCCGATGCCTTGAATGGCCATGGCGTTCATGGATAAAATCTCCTTATTCGACGTAGGGGCGACCCGCTGGGTCGCCCAGGGCGAATAAAAAACCTTCTTGCGGGGCGCCCCTACCACGTCCCCCGTCCGAAAACCAGCACCGCGTTGTTGCCGCCGAAGGCCAGGGATTGGGAAATGGCCAGGTCGCCGGTCACGGCGGTCGTCTGCGTCACCGGCGTCGCGGGGAGTTCCGGGTCGGGTTCGACGAAGCCGATGCTGGCGGGGATTTCCCCCCGTTCCAAGCAGGCGACGGTAAGGGCCGCCTCGATCCCCCCGGCGGCGCCGAGGCAGTGGCCGGTATGGCCCTTGGTGGAGAGAAAGGGCACCGCCGGCAGCAGCGCGGCCAAAACCCGGCTTTCGACCCGGTCGTTGTCCGCCGTGCCGGTGCCGTGGGCATTGACGAAGGCGATCTCCGCGGCCGTCGCCCCGGCTTCGGCCAGCGCCTCAGTGAGCGCCCGCTGGAGTCCGGCCCCCTCGGGATGGGGCGCGGTCAGGTGGTGGGCGTCGCAGGCCGCGCCGTAGCCGCGCAGAAAAGCCCGCGCCGGGCGGGAGCCGCGCAGCGCTTCGCTCTCCAGCACCAGCACCCCGGCCCCCTCGCCGAGGTTGAGCCCCTTGCGCCGGCGGTCGAAAGGGGTCACCGGCGCATCGGCGGCAATCATCAGGGCGTGAAAGCCGTTGCAGGTGGTGCGGCAGAGTTCGTCGGCCCCCCCGGCCAGGGCCAGGTCGCAGAGCCCGGCACGAATCCAGGACGCGGCCAGGCCGACGGCGTCGCTGCCGGAGGAAGATCGGAAGAGCACACGTCTGAACTCCAGTCACGAATCACCATCT
>CALJLX010000281.1 GCA_937982495.1 uncultured Desulfuromonas sp. | reverse complement strand
CCTGAAAAAATCGATTACACCACAGAGCCTCAGAGGACACAGAGCAAAAACAATGGGTAAAGACTGAATCCGGTAAAGCGAATTTCTCCGTGCTCTCCGTGTCTCAGTGGTGAAACTTTATAAGCCTCAATAGTTTTCCATCGTTTCCAGTTGGTCGATGAGCCGCTCCAGGGCCGCGACCACCAACTCCTCCAGCCGCGCCCCTTTCTCCGCGCTCGCCTTGCCCGGGTCGCCCCAGACTCCGCCGGGCCAATAGCGGCGCTTGTTCCGCACCAGAATCCCCGGGGGGAAATCGGGAAACTCCCGCGCCGCCGTCCCCTTGACAAGTTGGGGATGGCTGTGCAGTATCCGCGACGTTTCGATCTCCCCCGCGTGCGAATCCCCTTCCGTCTCGATCAGTCCCCTCCCCTCCCGTGACGCCAGCATATATTCGGTCAAGACCGCGACGCGACAGTCGGCGAAGCGGGCCAGCAACTCCTCGCCGACGTCGATCAGCGCCGACAGGTGGGTGCCGCCGGCATGGCCGGTGAGCAGCACGAAGTTGCGCAGGCCTTGGCCGTAGAGGGACGAAACGATATCGCAGGCGAGAGCTTTGAGGGTTTCGCTGCGGATGGAAATGGTACCGGGATGGCAGGAAGTCGACCGGCAGACGCCGTAGGGAATGGGCGGCGCGATGAAGATCGACCGCCGCGCCGCCAATTTGCGCCCGACCTCGGTCGCGTGCAGGGTATCGGTTGCCAGGGGCAGATGAGAGCCGTGTTCCTCGGTGGCGCCGAAGGGGATGAGCACGGTACGGGTCTTTTCCAGCCCGACGACGAACTCGGGCATGGTCAGTTCTTCGATCAGCATCGCTCCACCTCGCGCAAACGGGGCTACAAAACCCCGAGCAGCCGATGGGTCTGGGGGATGACCCGCACCGGCGGATGAATCCGCGCCGCCGTCGCCTGCAGGGCAAGCAGATCGCGGCCGGAGACGGCCACCTTGCCGTCGACCGTCAGCGCCTGCAAAATCAGCGGCCACTCCGGCGCCGTCTCCCGCAGCAGCCGGGCGGCGTCCTCGATCTCCCCGGCGGCGGTTTCGGGCCCCACCACCGCCTTGGCCTGTCCCGGTTTATCGCGGGAAACTTCGAGAAAGCTTCGATGGATTTCCCAGGGGGTCGGGACGCCGGTTACCGACGCCAGCTTGAGATCCATGGAAATAAAGGAAAGGTGCGGCAAGAGCGGCGTCAGGGCTTCGGGCAGGGTGCCGTTTGTCTCCAGATGCACCGGCAGCAGCCGCGCCAGCTCGGGCAACCAGTCCCCGAGCAGTCCGTCGTGCAGCAGCGGCTCGCCTCCGGTGAGGCTCAGGGAATGATGCGCGCCCGGCAGCCGCCGCAACCAATCTTCGAGGATGGCAAACAGCGTCTCCCGCGAGACCGGATTGGCCACCGCACGGAAGGTGCCCGAACCGGGGGCCTCCTCCACCCGGCATTCGGCCGTCGGCGCGAAAGGGGTGTCGCAATAGGCGCAATCAAGATTGCAGCCGGACAGGCGCACGAAGATCTGCCGGCAGCCGACCATCAGCCCTTCCCCCTGGATGGAGGAGAAGACCTCGATCAGTTGGCCCTCAGTCGGCGAGGTAACTGGCGCAGGCATATTCCGATTCCCAGACGTTGACCTCGTAAACCCTCACGTTATCGGTATTCAACTGCTCGGAAAGCTTCTCAAAGAGAAAGCGGGCGATATTTTCCGAAGACGGGCTGTTATTCACAAAAGGTTCGATCTCGTTGAGATACTTGTGGTCGAGCAGATCGAGCACGGCATTGGTCTCGCGCTTGAGGATCTTGAAATCGATGCCGAGCCCGGCCTTGTCCAGTTCGCGGGCGGTCACCGTCACTTCCACCTTCCAGTTGTGGCCATGCAGGTTTTCGCAATCCCCCTGATAATTGATGAGATTGTGCGCGGCGGCGAAATGGGTATGAATTTTCAGACGATACATGATGTTTTCCTTTAGGTTTCAATAGGTTTCCGCATCGTCCTCGTCGACTGGCAGAGCCGGTTTCCCGGCGATGCGATATTCCTCGTCGGCCCAGCGGCCGAGGTCGATCAACCGGCACTTTTCCGAACAAAAGGGCCGGTTTTCATTTCCGGCCCAACTCACCCGCGCCCAGCAGCGGGGACAGCGGACTTTGAGAACTTCCACTTTGGCGGTCATGGGGGCATCCTGTTGCAAGTTTGGCGGCCATCTTAACCGTTAGCGTCCCGGAAGCCAAGCGTTCAAGCGTTGGCGGATTCACATCATTCGGCGGTTGCGGCTGGAGGCAGGATTAATCGTTGCTCCGGTTGATCAGGTTGACGATGACTTTGACGATGGTCTCTTTCTCTTCGGGGCGGCTTTCGGCGATGAGGAGCGTCAAGGCCACCAGGGCGTTGTCGGCGAGGCGCTTGGAGCCATCGGGGCGATAGAGGATGGCGTTGACGGCGATAAAATAGACTAGTTTTTGCCGTCGGTGGCAGTTGTTTCCAAAATGGAAATAGCTGCCGCTTCCATTAACTCTCCGCTGAGAAAGATATTCTTGAGATGTTTGTTGATGGCGGGGATTTTTACCGCGAACAGAGCGGCCAATTGGGCCTGGGTGAGCCAGACAGTTTCTTTTCGAGATGGACCTCAAGGCGGGTTTTTCCGTCATGAGCCTGATAGATAATGATTCCATTTCGTTCACGATTCGGCATGATTATCCTCTCATATTTGAAACCGGTGTCACGAAATTTTTTCTTGACAGGAATTGTATTAATATCTTAATGTTCCCGACATTAAATTTCAGTTAATTAATTCTCAATATTGGAGGGGCGTCCAAACCGGTTCGGGTTCTGCCACAAGTCTCGACCGGCACAAGTCTCCCTCACTACCCCCCCCTAAAAAATCAAATGACCAACGAATCCACTCCTCCCCAGGGGGTCGATACCGGACTGGCGTGCCTGGTGCTGCTGGCCCGGTTTTTCGAACTTCCCGCCGATGACGAACAGTTGCGCCACGAATTCGGCCGCGTCGGGCAGTCCTTCGGCGCGACCGAAATCCTGCGCGCGGCCAAGCACCTCGGTCTGAAAGCCGGAACCACCCGCGCCCGCTGGCCGAAGCTGGCGGGAATGCCCCTGCCCGCCGTGGCGACCCGTCGCGACGGCCGCTTCGTGGTGCTGGCCAAAGTTGACGGCGAACGGGTGCTGCTGCACGATCCGACCCAACCGCGTCCGGTCATCGTCAGCCGGGACGAGTTCGAACGCGACTGGGACGGCGGTCTGATCCTCTTCACCCGCCGCGTCGGACAGCGCCCGGAGGACCGCCCCTTCGATTTCACCTGGTTCCTTCCCGCCATCGTCAAATACCGCAAATTTCTCGGCGAAGTCTTGCTCGCCTCGTTCTTTCTGCAACTCTTCGCCTTACTCACCCCACTCTTTTTTCAGGTCGTGGTCGACAAGGTGCTGGTGCACAAGGGCTTGACCACCTTGCAGGTGCTGGGCATCGGCATGATCGCCCTGGCCCTGTTCGAGGTGATTCTTTCGGGGCTGCGCACCTATCTTTTCGCCCACACCTCCTGCCGCATCGACGTCGGGCTCGGCGCCCAGATGTTCCGCCATCTGTTGCGCCTGCCTCTCTCTTACTTCGAGGCGCGGCGGATCGGTGACTCCATCGCGCGGGTGCGGGAGCTGGAAAACATCCGCAACTTCCTCACCAGCTCCAGCGTCACCGTGGTCATCGACCTTTTTTTCACGGTTGTCTTCCTCGCCGTGATGTTCTACTACAGCCCGCTGCTGAGTTGGATCGTGGTCGGCTCGCTCCCCTGCTATATCCTCCTCTCCCTCTTTGTCACCCCGCGCATCCGCGCCCGGCTCGACGAAAAGTTCAATCGGGGCGCCGAAAATCAGGCCTTTCTGGTAGAAGCGGTGACCGGCATCGAGACCCTCAAGGCGATGGCGGTGGAACCGGCCATGCAACGCCGCTGGGAAGAGCAACTGGCCGGTTACGTGCGCGCCGGGTTTCGCTCCGGCCAACTCAACAACGTCGCCGGGCAGATCGCCGGAC
>CALJLX010000280.1 GCA_937982495.1 uncultured Desulfuromonas sp. | reverse complement strand
CTCGGCAACGGCTATTCCCATCTGGCCCTCGGCGTCGACGACCTCGAAGCCTCGCACCGTTTCCATCAGGAGCGGGATTTCAATCCCAAGCCCCTGAAAGGACTGGCCGGCGGGCCGCCCAAGTTTTACTTTCTCGCCGATCCCGACGGCTACCTGATCGAAGTGGTGCGGAACGGCTGAGAACGAAGGGCGCGGAAATGCGCAGTAGCGGACTGTTCCATTGGCTATTGCGCCCGAAGGACAAATCCGGTTACATTTCTTGTCATATCTGGATGGAGGATCTCCGCTGCGACGCTGGATTGCAAAACATCTGACCGGCCTGACCCTGATGATCTATGCGACGAGCGGCATGGGGGCGACCGTGATCGGCAACTGGTGCCTTCCGACCGCCGCCGAGGCCGGGGAGCACGCGGCCCACGGGACACATAGGGCCGCGCCTCTTCCTTGCCCGCCGCTCAAGGACGGGTCGGAGAACTGTCGCGGCCAGTGCCTCGATGTGCAGCCCCGCCTCCTTTCCCACACCGCGCCGCACCGCGCGGCCCGGACGGAGTTGAATCCGGTCGCCTCCGCCGATCCGCCGGGCGCGACATCGGTCCGTCCGCCGCATTCCCTGGAGCCGCGCCGACATTGCCACGAGATCCGGGCGCTGGGACCGCTGCTGGCGCAGCGGCACCTGGGCACCGTCGTGCTCATCGTCTAGCCGCCCATCCCTGCCCGGCGTCCACTTTTGGATCGGGCCGATCCCCGATCCGATCGCTCCATCTTGTTTTCGACAGGAGTATTCCCCGTGACCAAAGAAAAACGCTCATTTATCGATATCCTCTGGGATTTTTTCGCCTCCCTCAAACTCACCGTCGTCCTGCTCATTCTGCTCGCCGCCACTTCGATCATCGGCACGCTGATTCAGCAGAATCGCTCCCCGCAGGAATATCAGCAATTTTACGGCGAAACCCTGCACCGCCTCTTCACCATGCTGAACTTCTACGACATGTACCACTCCTGGTGGTTCCTGGCGCTGCTCGGCATCTTCGCCCTCAACCTGACCACCTGCTCGCTCAAACGCCTGCCCCGGGTCTGGAAGCAGGCCTTCGAGCCGGTGACGACGGCCGATGAGGCCCACTACAACAGCCTGAGCAACCGCCACGAACTACGCGTGCCGCAGACGCCGGAAGCGGCCCGCGACCGCCTGGTTCCGCTCCTCGGCGAGGCGTTGGCCGCCCCCGTCGTGACCGAGGCCGACGGCCGCATCCATCTCTACGCCGAAAAACATCCCTGGTCGCGCTTCGGCGTCTACGTCACCCACCTGTCGATCCTCATCATCTTCATCGGCGCGATCATCGGCAATCTCTGGGGCTTCAAGGCCTTCGTCAATATCGAGGAAGGGACCATGACCAGCAAGGTCTGGACCTCGGGCGGGCGGGAGCCCATCGATCTCGGCTTCTCGGTGCGCTGCGACGACTTCGCGGTAACCTACTACGACGGGACCAATCGTCCCAAGGAGTTCATGAGCATCCTCGACATCGTCGACAACGGCCAGGAGGTCATCAGCGACCGCAAGATCATCGTCAACGATCCCCTCTCCTACAAGGGGATCACCCTCTACCAGTCGAGCTACGGCCCGGCCGGCAATCCCCAGCTGAAAATCCGGGTGACCGACAAGGCGAGCGGCGAAGTGCAGGAAATCACCGTCGCCGAGGGGCGGCACTATCCCCTCGCGGGCGGGCATTCCTTCGCCGTGACCGGCTATACGGACAATTACGGACAGTTCGGCCCGGCGGTGGAGATGCACATCAACACCCCGGACGGACGGCACGGAGCGCCCTTCGTGGTGGTGAAAAACTTCCCCAACTTCGGTGGGCCGAAAGACAGCCCCTTCAGCTTCGCCCTGCTCGATTACCAGCAGAAGCAATACACCGGCCTGCAGGTGAAGAAAGACCCCGGGGTCTGGGTGGTCTGGTTCGGCTGCGCGCTGCTGGTCCTCGGCTCCATCGCCGCCTTCACCCTCTCGCATCGCCGCCTCTGGGCCCGCGTCGAGCCGGACGGCAAAGGCTCGAAAATTCTGCTCGGGGGCAATGCCCACCGCAATCAGCCGGCCTTCGCGCTCTTTTTCGATGAACTGAAACTTCAGGCGGATGCCGCCTTCAAGACCGACACCTCGCGCTAATCCACGGAGAATGCCATCATGACCAGTTCCCTCTTTTTCAATATCACGACCATCGCCTACTTTGCCGCGATGG
>CALJLX010000279.1 GCA_937982495.1 uncultured Desulfuromonas sp. | reverse complement strand
ATTCACTGCAATAATTGCACCGACATGGACCCGATCTCTCCCGGTCGATTGCTTCGCCCCGAGGCGCGATGGGAAGTCTTGCGGATTTTCGTCATCCCGGACGGGCGACTGTCAGGAACCTGTCTGCCCCATCCGCCCTGGAGGCCGGGGTGGAGGATTGGGAGTGGCCCAGCGCACCTGGGGCATGGTATGGTTATTGCTCTTTGTCGGCAAGAGATTGGCACAAGGATTCATTCCCCGGGAGGGTTTTCTTGCGATTTTCCGGCTTTGTCCGCCTGCTGCTCCTGGTTGCGCTACTTCTCAGCGGCTGTCGGGAACTTCCCGCCGACCGCCTTTACGCCCTGTTCCTCGACCAAGCGCCGACGGCGGCGGACTGGGAACGGGCGCTGCCGCGCTTGGTTACGGTCAAGGGGGGGCGGCGGCATGTCCCCGAACTCCTCCCCGATATCGACGCGGATACGGTGCACGCGACCACGGCTTCCTGTCATCACGGCGGCAAGTTGCCCGATCCCCTGACCGTCGATCTGCGCGCCTTTCATACCGAAAAAGAACTTTTCCTGCGGCTGAGCTGGTCGGATCCCACCGAGGACCGGGATATCCGCGGCTGGTCGTTCGACGGTGAGCGGTGGGTCAACGGGGGGAACGCCGAGGACGGGTTTGGGATCGCCTGGGACGGCGGCGGCCGTTTCGCCCCCTTCACCTGCGCGGTGGCCTGTCATATCGAGGATTTCGGGGTGCATGGAGACAGCTTCCACGCCAACAACCGGATGAAGCTGGCGGCGGAGGAAGCGGCTCTCGATCTGTGGAACTGGAAAGCGCGACGCACCGGGCGCTTCGGCTTCGCCGACGACCGCACCCTGTCCGCGAAGGGCATGGAAGGGGATGTGCCGGGGGAGATCTTCCAGGAAAACTCCCGGGCTCGGCTCGCCCCGGAACGGGGCCTGCTTCCCTTTGCCGAGGGGGATGCGCCGATCTACGATCAGGACGGTGTTGCCTTGGGCGAGACCTTTCTCTCACCCGGCACCACCGCCCCCGGTTTTCTCACCGAACACCCCGCCGGCAGCCGGGCCGATGTCCGCACCGTCGCCACTTGGCGGGACGGGCGCTGGACGGTGATTCTGCGTCGGCCCCTGGAGACGGGCGATCCCCGGGATGTCCGCTTCGTCCCCGGCGATGCGCTTGGGGTAGCCTTTGGCCTGGCGATCATGGATAATACCCTCTTTGAACATTATGCGTCGGTGCTGTCCGAACGGCTGGTATTGTTGGCACCCGGCGCGGCGGAAAGGGAAGATCGAGAACAATGAAACGTTTGGCGATGGGACGGCGGTTTCGAGGTGGGGTGATGCTTGCCGCGCTGCTGTTGGCGGCATTGGCCGGCTGCGGCGAGCGTCAGGGTGCCGGCGAGGAAAAGCTGGGACGGATCAGCGGCCGGATTCTCACCCCTCTGGACGGGGCGACCCTCTATGTCTATAAGCCGGGGATGGATCTTTACGGCCCGGCCTTCGCCCTGTCGCGGGCAACCGGCCCCGACGGGAGTTTCGACCTGCAACTCCCCGAGGGGGAGTACATCGCCGTCGCTCGCAAGCGTGCCAGCGGTGACGCCAACGGCCCGGTCCTGGCCGGCGATCACAAGAGCGAGATGCTGCAACTGACCGTGCGCGGCGAAACCGCCGAGCTGACCCTGCTGGCGCCGGTCAAGGAGGGGGACGAACGGCGTCTGACCGAGCAGGCCGCCGTTACCGATACCGGCATCTCCGGCACCATTACCGACGCCGACGGCAAGCCGGTGGAAGGGGCGCGGGTGCATGTCTACGATCATGTGCAGATGTCCGAACGGCCCAAATTCGTTTCGGAGAAGACCGGTCCCGACGGCCGCTATCTCATCTATCTGCCGCGCGGCGGCACCTATTACCTGGCGGCCCGGGACAAGTTCGGCGGCCCGCCCAAGCTCGGAGATCTCTACGGCCGTTACGATCAGGGGACGATCGAACCCTCGGCGGTGGTGGTGCGCGCCAAGGAGATCCTGCAAGGGGTCGATATCCGGGTGACCAAGGTATGGTGAAGTTCGCGGCTTTTGTCTGCCTGCTGCTTCTGTTGTTGCCGGGCTGTGAGCGCAACCGTCCCATTGATCTGGAAGCGCTCAAGGGGCGAGCCCGGGGCGGGGAGGCGGCGGCCTTCCGTGAACTGGTGGAGCTGCTCGGGGTGAGCGAACGGCAGGTCAACGACCGGGTTTATCCCCTGCTTCTGGAACTGGGGGAGGCTGCGGTTCCCTATCTGCTGAATGCGGTCGCCGACCCCGACCGCATCCGTCGCGAGCATGCCATCGCCGCCCTCGGCACGCTCAAGGTGCGGGCGGCGGTGGAGCCGATCGGCGCGGTGCTGGCTCACGGCGACTGGCCGCGCCGCTACGTCGCCGCCTGGGCGCTGGGAGAGATCGGCGCGGCCGAGGGAATTCCGTTCCTGCTGCCAGCCCTCGATGATACAGATGCCGAAGTCCGGCGCTATGCCGTGCGCTCCCTGATCAAATTCAACCAGGCGGCGGTCGATCCCCTGCTCGCCTTTCTTCCCGGAGCTTCAGCACAGGCGTTGCCCGGGGCGATTCGCGCCCTCGGCGACATCGGCGATGGCCGGGCGCTGTCGGCGCTGCTCGCGGCCGCTTCCGGCCCGGCCCGCCAGGAGGCGTTGGCGGCCCTGGGCAAGCTCAAGGATCCCCGAGCCGAGGCGCTGCTGGTCGAAGCCCTCGGCGATAGCGACTGGCGTTCGCGCATGAACGCGGCCATGGCCCTCGGCGCTTTGGGTGGGCCGGCGGCGGTGATGGCCCTGGAGCAAACCCTGGAGGATGAGGTGCCGGTGGTACGGGAGTGGTCGGCCCGCTCCCTGGAGACGATTACCGGACGGCATGTCAAGTATCGCGACGAAGCGGGGGAATATGTATTGCCCTACAGTATCTATCACTGAGCGGCGGCGGCCGTGAGGAATCTTCTTCAATGGCGCGGGCTCGGGGCGCTGCTGCTCTCCCCCTGGCCCCTTCGCCTCTGTCGCCTGGGCCTCTTCGCCCTGTTGCTGGGGATGCTCGCCTGGGGCTGGCATCAGCACGCCATCCCCGGGGTGGCGACGCCGGACCCGCTGATGTATACCAACCTCGCCAGCCAGCTCTTCTGGGTCTGGTGGATGTTCGCCGTCGTGTTCCTCGCTCTTTTCTTCGGTCGCGCCTGGTGCGCCGTCTGCCCGGTCGGCTGGTTTAACGAGGTCGTGGCCCGCTTCGGCCTGGCCCGTCCGCTGCCGGCCTGGCTCGACAACTTCGTACCGGTGACCCTGACCCTGGTCCTGTTGCAGCTGGCGGTCTATCTCTTCGCCATCCATCGCTATCCCGATCATACCGCCCGGCTCATCGGCCTGATGCTGCTGCTGGCGCTGCTGCTCGGACTGGTCTTTCGCAAACGGGCGTTCTGCACCCTCTTCTGCCCGGCCGGGGCGGTGCTCGGGCTGTATGCGCGGATCGCGCCCTGGCAGCTGCGGGTCGCGGATGAAGCCGTTTGCGCCGGCTGCGACGGTCGCGAATGCGTTTCCGGTGGGCGGCGCTGGACCCGGTTGAGCCTGGGAAGCGCCGTCCTCTACTGGCATGGCCGGCGGCGGGAATGCCCCGTCGATCTCTTGCCTCCGGAAGTGCGGGACAGTTCCTCCTGCCAGCTCTGCCTGCAATGTGCCCGTAACTGCTCCCACGACAATCTGCGTCTCGGCGGGCGTCCCTGGCTGGCCGATCTCGTTCCCGGAAGCCTGTCGGTTTCGGAGAATTTTTTCCTGCTCGTGCTGTTGGGGCTGCTGACCGCGAACTTCAGCAAATTTTACGTCGAGTTGCGGGAAGCGATCTTCCGGCTGCCGGAACAGGCGGCGGTGCTGCTCGGCTGGGAAGCCGGGGGGTACTATCTGCTGGCGACCCTCTGGGTGACCCTGGCGCTGCCGGTTCTGCTCTTGTTGCCGGGCTGGCTGCTGCTCAAGCTGGGGCGTTTGCGTGTCGACCCGCAAGCGGCGCCCCCGGCCGCTCCTGCCCCCCTTGTTGCCGAGGAAAAACCCGGTTTTTGGGGCACCCTCGGCGCCTTGGCGCTCCCCTGCCTGCCTCTGCTTCTCAGCGCCCATCTTGCCATGGGACTGGTCAAGGTCAATGCCAAGGCGGGTTTTCTGCCCTATGCCCTGCGGGATCCGAGCGGCGTCAAGAGCTATCTGGCGATGAATGTCATGCAGCTGTCCCCGCCGCCAGGTTCTCTGCTTCCCCTGGATGGCCTCAAATGGTTGGTTCTGCTCCTTTTACTGGCCGGTCTGGGTGGGGGGCTGGCGGCGGCGAGGCGGCTTTCGGCGCGGCTCGACGGCCTTTGTCCCCCCCCGATCTTCCGGGCGGCGGCCGGTCTGGTTGTCCTTTTGTGCGGCGCCCTGTATATTGGCACGGTCATCCAATGGCTGTTTCTCCGTTGATCATCCCCCCATGGCGCCGGTGAATGTCGGATTTCCCTGAATGCGAGGTCGGTATGTCCCAGGAAGAAAAAGAGCAGCAGCCGAAGCTGGAAATTCAGCTGGACGATGAGACCGCCCAGGGGGTATACGCCAATCTGGCGTTGGTCCATCGCACGGATTCCGAGTTCACCCTCGATTTCATCTATGTGCAGCCGCAGGGTCGGCGTGCCAAGGTGCGCAGCCGGGTGATCCTTTCGCCCGCCCAGGCCGAAGGCCTGCTGCGCGCCCTGCAACAGAATCTGGCCGCGCCCGGCGGTAAGGTCGAGACGCTCAAGGAACCTCCCGCGTCGGACGATCACTATCATTGACAAGGAGTTCGATCATGGTTGGCTTTATAAGGATGGCAGGGTTTTATGGAGTTCTTCTCGTTCTGCTCGCGGGGTTGGCTCAGCCGGTGGCGGCCTGTGTCGGCAAGACCCTGGTGATCGGCGCCAAGGGGACGCCGCAGCAGGAGCTGCTGGCGGAGATGCTGGCGACCCTCATCGCCGAGCGCACCGGCACCTCGGTCAAGGTGGTGAAATTCGACGATACCGCCGCGACCCACGGGGCGCTGATGAAGGCGGAGCTCGATCTCTATGTGGAATACACCGGCGTCGGCCAACTCGACGTGCTCAAGGGGGAGCCTCTCGCCGATGCGTCCGCCCTCTACCAGGCGGTGAAGGAGCGCTACAATCAGGAACTCAATCTGGTTTGGCTCGATCCCCTCGGATTCGAAGGGGCGGGGGTTGTTCCTGCCGGGGTTCCGGCGCAGGCGGCGCCGGTGGTGCGCAAGGATACCCTGAAGAAATTTCCCGCCTTGGCCCGGCTGATCAACAAACTTGGCGGGGCACTCTCCGGCGAAACCATGCAGGGGCTCGAAGGGAGGCTTGCACAGGAAGGGGCGCGGGAGGTGGCGCGCTCCTTTCTCAAGGCAGGGCGCTTCATCTGATCTGATCGACCACCGGAGAAGGAGAAGAGGCATGGCGCGAATGGATCGTCGGGAATTCGTCAGGCGCTCGCTGCAAGTAGCGGCGGTCTCGTCCGCCGTCGGCGGGGTGCCGCTGCTCGATCTGCTCAGTTTTCCGGCCCGGGCCGCCGAGGTCGGCGGGGTGAAACTGGCGGTGCGCAAGGGCAAGGACATCCCCGCGCTGGTGGGAGAAACCCTGGGCGCGCTCGGCGGCATGGCGATCTTCGTCAAACGCGGCGAGACGGTGGTGGTCAAACCCAATATCGGCTGGGACCGCACCGTGGAGCAGGGGGCCAACACCCATCCGCTGGTGGTCCGGGCGGTCATCGAACACTGTCTTGAGGCGGGGGCCAAGGACGTTCGGGTTTTCGACCGGACCTGCAACGACCCTCGCCGCTGCTATGTGCAGAGCGGCATCCAGGAGGCGGTGGAGGGGCTGAAATCGGAGCGGGTCAAGATAGAGCACATGGATCGCCGCGCCTACCGGGAGTTGGATATCGCCAACGGCAAGGATCTGACCCGCTGGTCCTTCTACCAGCCGGCCCTCGACGCCGATCGTTTCATCAATCTGCCGGTAGCCAAACATCACGGCATCTCCACCCTCACCCTCGGCATGAAGAACATCATGGGGGTGATCGGCGGCAATCGCGGGCGGTTGCACCAAAACATCGCCGAGTCGCTGGCCGACATCAATTCCGTGGTCCATTCGACCCTGACCCTGGTCGACGCCACCCGCATCCTGACGGCCAACGGCCCGCAAGGAGGGCGGCTGGAGGATGTGCGGGTACTCGATACCCTGATCGCCTCGGCCGACATCGTCGCCGCCGACGCCTACGCCGCCACCCTCTTCGGCCACCGTCCGGAGGAGATCGCGACCGTCGCCGCCGGCGCCCGGCGCGGTCTGGGGAGCCTCGATCTGAGCCCCGGGCGGATGGCCTGATGCGTTTTCCCGCCTGGCGCCATCTCCGCATGGCCTGTCAGATTCTCTGCCTGCTCGCTTTTCTCTGGCTTTTTTTGCAGACCGAATACCGGGGGAGCGATACCCTGCGTTACCCGGTCAGCCTGCTCTTTCGCATCGATCCCCTGGCGGCCTTGGCCGCTGCCCTGGCGCCGGGGGACTTCGGTTGGCTGCTGCTCTGGCCGGCATTGCTGCTGGCAGCGTTGACCGCCCTTTTCGGGCGTTTCTTTTGCGGCTGGATCTGCCCCCTGGGCACCACCCTCGACGGTGTCGGCAAGCTCGTCGGCCGGGGTCGCCTCAGCCCTCGCCCCGCCTGGAGGCGGATCAAATACTATCTGCTTGTGGCCATGACTGCGGCGGCACTCTTCGGGGTGCAACTCTTCGGCCTGCTCGATCCTCTGTCGATCTTCCTGCGCAGCCTGACTTTTTCCTTCAACCCGGCTTTCAATCTGGTTGCCAACTCGCTCTTCGATTTTTTCTATCGGCACCCCGTCCCGCTCGTTTCACCGCTGGTCAACGGCTCCTACGACTTCTTCCGTGATCACCTGCTGGCCTTTCATCCGCCCGCTTACGAACTGGCACTGCCGACCCTGGCGATTTTTTTGGGGATTCTGCTGCTGGAGCGGGTCGAGCGGCGTTTCTGGTGCAAGAATCTCTGTCCCCTCGGCGCCTTGCTCGGCCTTTGTTCACGACGCAGCCTGGTGACACGGGCGCCGGCGAAGGTCTGCGACGATTGTCGGCGCTGCCTGAGCGAATGCCGCAGCGGCGCCGTGACTGAAACGACTCATCGCAAGGATGAGTGTCTGCTCTGTTTCGACTGCTCCGGCTTCTGCCCCGCCAATCGCGTCGTTTTTACCCTGGGCTTGCGGCCAACGGCTGCCGGACGGGTCGATCTGACCCGACGCGGCCTGGTGACGTCCTTGGCGGCCGGTGCCCTGGTGGCGCCGGTGGCGGGGAGCGCGCCGAATCTTTGGAACCGCGACCCCTATCTGTTGCGGCCCCCCGGTTCGCTGGCCGAGACCGAGTTTCTGCGCCGCTGCATCCGCTGCGGCGAGTGCATGAAGGTCTGCATCGGCGGGGCCTTGCATCCGGCCCTGCTCCAGGCGGGACTGAGCGGTTTCTATACGCCCTTGCTGGTACCGCGCATCGGTTACTGCGAATACAACTGCACCCTCTGCGGCCAGGTCTGCCCGACCGGCGCCATCGGCTTGCTGAATTTGGCGGAGAAGCAGAAGGCGGTGATCGGCATCGCCGTCTTCGATCAGGACCGCTGTTTGCCCTTCGCCCGGGGGGAAGAGTGTCTGGTCTGCGAGGAGCATTGCCCGACGGGGGAGAAGGCGATCGTTTTCGTTGAAAAGGAGGTTTGGGTGGGGAGCGAGATGCGGCGACTCAAGGTGCCGCGGCTGATCAAGTCGCGCTGCGTCGGTTGCGGGATCTGTGAAACCCGCTGTCCCCTGGAAGGGGCGAGTGCCATTCGGGTGATCAATGAAGGGGAGAGTCGGCGTGCCCGCGATCCCTGGGCGTGAAACGGCGGACTAGCCGAGAATCGTTTCGACGCGGTTGCGCCCCTTTTCCTTGGCATTGTAGAGGGCGCGGTCCGCTTCGAGAATCAGGTTGTCGACGGTGCGCACCTTGGGATGGGGATAGGTGGCCACGCCGAGGCTGATGGTCAGGCGGATTTCGTCGTGATCCGTTGGAATCCTCAGTTCGCTGATGGCGACGCGCAGACGCTCGGCGACCTGAACGGCTTCGGCCAGGGCGGTTTCGGGCAAAACCAGGGCAAACTCCTCGCCACCGAAGCGGGCCGCCAGATCGTAATCGCGCAGGTGTGCCTTCATCTGATCGGCCAGGGTTTGCAGCACCACATCCCCCTGCTGATGGCCGTAGGTGTCGTTCACCGGCTTGAAATGGTCGACGTCGACCATGATCAAAGCCATCGGCTTCTGCGAACGCTCGCAGCGCTGCAATTCCTTTTCGAGGGTTTTCATCAGGAAACGCCGATTGCTCAGATGCGTCAGGGGGTCGGTGTTGGACAGTTCCATGAGCGCCTGATTGCTTTTTTTCAGGCTGTCCTGCAACGTCTTGATTTTAAGCTGCACCTTGACCCGGGCGATGAGTTCGGCGGGGTCGTAGGGTTTGGTGAGATAATCGCTGGCGCCCCGCTCCAACCCGCGGATCTTGCTGTCCTGATCGTTGACGCCGGTGACCAGGATGACGGGAATGTCCTGCAGTTCCTTGCGGGTCTTGATCATGCTGAGGAACTTGAATCCGTCCATGCCGGGCATGTCGAGGTCGCAAAGAATCACGTCCAAGGGTTCGCCCAGGGCGATCTTGAAGCCGTCGATGACACTTTCCGCCTCATGATAAACCTGGAAAAGCCCGGCAGCCTTCAGCCCGTCCAGTATCTGGTGACGGGCGCCTGGTGAATCATCGATAACTAATACCGAAGTTTCCATAGATTCAGCATGGTTGGTAAGGGTTA
>CALJLX010000278.1 GCA_937982495.1 uncultured Desulfuromonas sp. | reverse complement strand
ACCACCGAGATCTACACTCTTTCCCTACACGACGCTCTTCCGATCTTGCCGGTCGTGCAGGTGGCGCCGACCGTCTACCGGAAACCCCGGTCATGACCCCTTTGGCGCAGCTTCCGAAAATCTATCTCAAGCCCGGGGAGCTGAGCATCAACGAGCATCCGGCGGAAGTTTCGACGGTTCTCGGTTCCTGCGTGGCGGTGACCCTCTACAGCCCCCGGCATATCGTCGGCGCCATCTGCCATGCCATGCTCCCCCAGGGTGGCGAAAAGGGGGGCTTCAAGTATGTCGACGGCGCCTTGGCCCATATGTTTGATCATTTCGATCGCCTCGGCATTCCCCGGAGCGACATCGAGGCCAAGCTCTTCGGCGGCTCCGATATGTTTCCGGTGCTGCATCCGACGAAAATCAACACGGTGGGGCGGCAGAACATCGCCATGGCTCAACAGCTTTTGCAGGAAGAAGGCTTGATTCCGCGGGTGGCCGACGTGGGCGGGGGGCTGGGACGTAAGCTGGTCTTTTATCCCCATACCGGCGAGGTTTTTCTCAAGCGCTTGCGCAGAACCTGGCGGGCAGGCTGAACCCCGCCCCCGCGCCCTGTGAAATATCGATGGAGGAGTGAGCGGATGGCCCCAAAAATCAAGGTGCTGATTGTCGACGATTCGGCCGTGGTGCGTCAGACCCTGGCCGACATCCTGAGTTCCGATCCCGAGATCGAGATCATGGCCACCGCTTCCGACCCCTTTGTCGCCGCCGAACGGCTCAAGGAGGGGATCCCCGATGTCATCACCCTCGACGTGGAGATGCCGCGCATGGACGGCCTGACCTTCCTGCGCAAGATCATGAGCCAGCACCCGATCCCCGTGGTCATGTGTTCCAGCCTGACCGGCAAGGGCTCGGAATCGGCCCTCAGGGCCCTGGAATACGGCGCCGTCGAGATTATCGAAAAACCGGCCCTGGGCACCAAACAGTTCTTGCAGGAAGCCCAGGTACGCATCTGCGACACGGTCAAGGCCGCCGCCAGCGTCAAGGTGCGCAAACTCGCCCCGGCGACCTTACGCGCCGAGCCGAAGTTGAGCGCCGACGTGGTTTTGGCCAAGCCGACGGGCAAGGCGATGATCCGGACCACCGAGAAGGTGGTGGTGGTCGGCGCCTCCACCGGCGGGACCGAGGCTTTGCGCGTCTTCCTTGAAGGACTGCCCGCCGACACCCCCGGCATCGTCATCGTTCAGCACATGCCCGAGAACTTCACCGCCGCCTTCGCCAAGCGCCTCGACGGCCTCTGCCGGGTTACGGTCAAGGAGGCCGCCGACGGCGATACCGTGGTGCGCGGCCGGGCGCTCATCGCCCCCGGCAACCGACATACCCTGCTCAAGCGCAGCGGCGCCCGTTATTACGTGGAGGTCAAGGACGGCCCGCTGGTTTCCCGCCATCGCCCCTCGGTCGATGTCCTCTTCCGCAGCGCTGCCCGCTACGCCGGCAAGAACGCCGTCGCCGCCATCATGACCGGCATGGGGGACGACGGCGCCAAGGGGATGAAAGAGATGCGCGATGCCGGCGCCCGCACCATCGCCCAGGACGAGGCCAGTTGCGTCGTCTTCGGCATGCCCAGGGAAGCGATCAAGCTCGGCGGCGCCGAATTCGTCACGCCCCTGGAGAAGATCGCCGCCGAGATCATGCGCCTCTCTTTCTGAAATCGTTCCCTTGCGCGCCCGCTGTTTTCTTTTCCCGTTGACCGCTTTTGCCGCCCCGCCTATCATGCCCCAACGAAACGCTGTTGCCATCGGCAGGACAGCTGGTACCTTTTAGAAAATCCGCTCGCTTGCGCCGAGCGGCATGGGTAACGGACCGCTGAATATCGTTTGATCCAAAGGGAGACGACTGGGCATGGAAATCGAGAAGGGCGCGGGGAAACTGGCCAAGACGCTGCGGGTGATGATTCTCGACAAGCCGGGGTATCTCGGCAAGCTGACGTCGGCCATCGGCATGCAGGGGAGCAACATCGGCGATATCCGACTGCTGCGCATGGGGCAGATCGGAAGAGCGTCGTGTAGGGAAAGAGTGTAGATCTCGGTGGTCG
>CALJLX010000277.1 GCA_937982495.1 uncultured Desulfuromonas sp. | reverse complement strand
TTGCCGGGGGGAATGAACATGGCCCTGGACGAGGTGCTGCTGCATGAGGTCGCGGTCGGGCGCTCACTGCCGGTGCTGCGTCTTTATCGTTGGCGCCCGGCAGCCGTGAGTCTCGGCTATTCTCAGCGCAACGAGGTGGTCGATCGCGCCTTTTGCCGTTCCTCCGGCATCGATGTCGTCCGTCGCCTCACCGGCGGGCGGGCGGTTCTCCATGGTGAAGAGGTGACGTACGCGGTAATCGCCGGCGGCGGACAGGGTTTTCCCGTTCGGGTCGAGGAGAGTTATCGCGCAATCGCCGAAATTCTGCGGGCAACCCTGGTCTCCCTGGGGCTGGCGGCGGAGCTGGCGCCGTCACGGCGCGAAAAGCGCGAGCGGGCTTTGCCCGCCGCCTGTTTCGAGGCTGCCGCCGGATACGAACTGCTCTGCGAGGGGCAGAAGATCGCCGGCAGTGCCCAGAAACGCCGGGGGGATTTTTTTCTGCAGCAAGGGTCGATCCCCCTTGAACTCGATCCCCAGCTGCTTTTTCAGGTGCTGAATCCGCAGCCCGCCGAATCCATAGACTTAGAGTCGGGGGTGGCTCGTCTGCGTCGGCGGGTCGGATGGCTCAATCGCTATTTGTCCCGACCCCTTTCGATCGACGTCGTAGAAGAACGCTTGCGCGATGTTTTCGCCGCCGGCCTGGGGATCGTGCTGCACGAAGAACCGGTGCGCGCCGAGGAATGGATCCGGGCCGAGAAGTTGGCGAAAGAACGCTACGACAACCCGGACTGGACCTGGCTGGTGCCTGGGCCGGGGCGATGAGGCGTCTCCTCTTAGAAGCTGTTGCGAACGGTTGTTTTTTCGGCGGGCGGGGTGTAGATTAACGGCTCTTCGCATAACAACTGGGGATCTGAGCATGAAACGATGGCTTTTTACCGTATTGCTGCCGGCCATGATCTGGGCGAACGAGATCGACGCCGCCCAGCGCGTCGATCTGGTCGCGGCGCAGCGACTGGCGCTGGAGCGCAATCTCAACCTCAAGGCTTCCGATTTCGATGCCCGCGCCGCCGAAGCCCTGGTGCGCAAGGGCTACGGCATCTACGATCCGCGCGCTTCGGCGAGCTTCACCGAGGCCGAGAGTCGGGACCTGAGCAGCTATCCTGCCGGAGCGAATTCTTTCGACCTGCCCAAGACCGTCGCTGAATCCCGGGTCTTCGACCTCTCCCTGGCCCAGCATTTGCCCAGCGGCGGCGAAGTGACCGTCGGGCTCGACAACAGCCGCTCCCGCATCGCCGCCGGCCCCAGTCCCGCGATCAACCCGTCCTGGCGTAGCCAGAGATCGGAAGAGCGTCGTGTAGGGAAAGAGTGTAGATCGTGGTGGTCGCCGGAT
>CALJLX010000276.1 GCA_937982495.1 uncultured Desulfuromonas sp. | reverse complement strand
TGTGTGGGCTAACTATTGGCGAGGAGAGAGGAAATGGAATTTCTGGCTTGCTGGCGCGCACCCCCCCCACGAAAAGTTCCTGCTTTTTCGGTCGAAGCGCGGGGAGGCGGTGGGAGTACACCCGGCCCCGACGACTGAATGCGCCGGATGAGTAACTACAGGGACAAGGAATGATGATTCCTTATTCGCTCTAAAAATCATTCTAAGGGATGAAAATTATGCAATTCACTCAAAGCACAGTGGGCAGAAAGATCTTGATGGCTGTTACAGGCTTCATCTTGATCTCGTTTATTTGCGTTCACCTGCTCGGTAACTCGTCCGTATACTGGGGTGCCGATGGGATTAACGCCTACGCCAAGCATCTTCATGATCTTGGTCCTCTTGTCTGGATTTTCCGTTTGTTCATGTTGGCCGTCTTCGGCCTGCATATCATCTTCGGTATTCAGCTGACCCTTGAGAATCGGGCCGCGAATCCCGGAAATTACGCCGTCAAACGAATGGCCCGGGCCAATTTCGCCTCGGAAACCATGATCGTCAGCGGTTTGGTTCTTCTGGCTTTCGTCGTCTACCATATCCTGCACTTCACCATGCATGTGACCAACCCCGAGATTTCCGCCAGTCATCTGCCCGTGGACGCGCTGAGCCGTCCCGACGTCTTTTCGATGGTGGTTCTCAGCTTCCAGAAGTTCCTTATTTCTCTGATCTACGTGGCCGCGATGGTGTTTTTGTTCCTGCATGTAAGCCATGGCTTCCAGAGCTTCATCCAGACCTTCGGTTTCAACAACGGGCCTTCCCTGCATATCCTTGAGAAGGTTAGCAAGGGTGTCGCCCTGGTGTTGCTGTTCGGCTACATCTCGATTCCGATTCTCATCATCTTTGGCATCGTAAAGATCTAGGGGGTTACTCGTGATACTTGACGGCAAATGTCCTACCGGACCAATCGAAAAATCGTGGGATAAACACCGCTTCGAAATGAAGCTGGTGAACCCGGCTAACAAGCGTAAATTCAAAATTCTGATGGTCGGCACCGGTCTCGCCGGTGGCGCCGGCGCCGCCTCCCTGGGTGAGTTGGGCTACAATGTCCATGCCTTCTGCTATCAGGATAGCGCCCGTCGTGCTCACTCCATCGCGGCGCAGGGCGGCATCAACGCCGCCAAGAACTACCCGAACGACGGCGACAGCATCTACCGCCTCTTCTACGACACCATCAAGGGTGGTGACTTTCGCGCTCGCGAGGCCGACGTCTGGCGTCTGGCTCAGGTGTCCAACAACATCATCGACCAGTGCGTAGCCCAGGGCG
>CALJLX010000275.1 GCA_937982495.1 uncultured Desulfuromonas sp. | reverse complement strand
GGCTGGAAGGCGGTGATGGGGACGACCCCGGCGCCCCATCCCGATACGGTGGCGGAGAGCGATCTGGTCATCCTCTGGGGGATTGACGCGCTGGCGACCAACCTCCATTTTCTCCACGGCGTCCGCCAGGCGAAAAAACGCGGCGCGCGGGTCTGGGTCATCGACACCTATCGCACGGCGACCGCCGAGTCGGCGGATCGGGTTTTTCTCGTCAAACCGGGGCACGACGGCGCCCTCGCCCTGGGGCTGATGCATCTGCTGGCGCGGGAGAATCTCGTCGACCGGGCATTTGTCGAATGTTCGACTCAGGGCTTCGGCGAGCTGGAAAGACTGGTGCTCCCCGATTATCCGCCGGAACGGGTGAGCGAACTGACCGGCATTTCCGCACCGACCTTGGTCGAGATGGCGCACGCTTTCGGGACCGCCCGCGCCCCTTTCATCCGCCTCGGCGGCGGCCTCTGCCGCTACGGCAACGGCGCCATGACGGCGCGCTGCATCGTCGCCCTGCCGGCGCTGGTCGGCGCCTGGGGCAAGCCCGGCGGCGGTTGTCTCGGCGGCACCGGCACCGGCGCCGCCTTCGCCATGCACGAGGTGCTGCGCGAAGATTTCATGGCGACGCCGAGCCGGATCGTCAACATGAACCGCCTCGGCGCGGTGCTCAACGAGCCGAGCGACCCGCCGGTGCGGAGCCTCTACGTCTATCATTCCAACCCGGCGGCGGTGGCGCCCGATCAGAACCGGGTGTTGCAGGGCTTGGCCCGGGAGGATCTTTTCACCGTCGTCCACGAGCGCTTCCTCACCGATACCGCCCGTTACGCCGACCTCGTCCTGCCCGCCACCAGTTCCCTGGAACATGGCGATCTCTACCGTTCCTACGGCACCTACTGCATCCAGCGGACGCGGGCGGCGATCCCGCCGGTGGGACAGAGCAAGTCCAACTGGGAAGTCTTCGCTCTGCTCGCCGAGGCCATGGATTTCGACGAGCCCTTTTTCCACCAGAGTGCCGACGATCTCATCGACCGCCTGCTTGCCCAGCCGCACCCGATGCGGGCCGGGATCGATCTCGCCGCTCTCAGCGCCGGCAAGGCGGTGGAGTTGCGCATCCCTCCCGGGCCACCGGTCTACGCCACGCCCTCGGGGAAAATTGAGATTTTCAACCCGGCCCAGCCCCATCCCCTACCGGTTTTTCTCCCCCCCCACGGCGGCGATCTGCCTCTCTGTCTGATGACCGCCCCCTCCCGTCATGCCCTCAACTCGACCTTTTACGAGCGCGACGAATTGCGCGCCCGCCAGGGGGGGATGGCGCTGCGGATGAACCCCGCCGACGCCAATGCGCGCGGTCTGGGGGACGGCGCGGAGGTCATCGCCTACAACGAACTGGGGGAAGTACGATTCATTTTGCGGGTCGACGAGGGGGTGCCGGCCGGGGTGGTGGTGGCGGCGGGGGTCTGGTGGCGGGAGTTCGCGCCGGGCGAACGCACGGTCAATGCCCTCACTTCCCAGCGGCTCACCGACCAGGGGGAGGGGAGTACCTTCTACGACAATCGGGTGGAAGTGCGTCCAGCTTGAACTTTTGGGAAGACTTGGGTGTCGTTTGGGTCAGGAGGAGGAGCGGGAGGTGCGAACTGGGTGGGGAGAATACAGCGAACGAGGGTTCCTGCCTTGGGAGCACTTTCGATCCGTACTTGTCCGCCGTGGGCTTCGACGATTTGTTTGACGATGTTCATGCCGAGACCGAAACCCTGAACCGCGGTGTTGGATGCGTCGGCACGGTAGAATTTGTCGAAGACCCTGGCCAGCACTTCCTCGCTCATGCCGATGCCTTCGTCGGCGACGGAAATTTGCACATCTCCTTCCCGTTCCCCCAGCTCAACGCGGATATGGCTTCCCGCCGGCGAATACTTGACCGCGTTGTTGAGCAGATTCTCCAAGACCTGGATGATTTTATGCAGATCGCAGCGAGCCGGGATCGGGTGGGCGGAGGTCTGTACGAATCGCAGCTCATGGGTCGAATGATTGAGCTGAAAAAATTCCACTTCCTTTTCCAGGGCTTCGCTTAAATTGTGTTCCCCTATGTCCAGGGGAATTTGCATGCCCGATTCGATGCGATGGAGATCGAGCATGCTGTCGACGATACCGGCCAGAGCTTCACCCTTGGCGTAAATTTCCTTGAGCAGTTCCTGTTGCTTTCGACCGTCCCCGAGACCGTAGATTTGGGGATTCAGAAGGATTTCGGTGTAGCCGAGGATCGAGGTCAGCGGTGTTTTCAGTTCGTGGGCGGCGGTGGAGATGAGTTCGCTTTTCATCCGGTCGCTGGCTTTGAGCGAGGTCGTCGCAAGGTCGATGGTTTTGAACAGGGGGGCGAGGCTGGCGATGCCCGCGAACATAAGGACCGAGATGAGCAAGGCGATCAGTTCGACGCTCAGGTCGAAAGAGCCGGGGGCTTTTTGACCGCCGACCAGATGGACGAAGGTGACGGCGCGACGCACCGTCATCAGGAATATGGCGCAGGAAATCAAAATCCAGGCGGCGCGTTTACCGGTGAGGGGGATCAGGCGCAGCGCCAAGATCGCCGAGGCGAATTGCAACAGGATCGAAATGATCAGAATGACGTGAATGGCCATGGTGTCTCCTTGAGAAGAATTTTTTAACATTCTAGCCGATTAATTCCATTCTGACCCAATTGCTTTAACCGAAGGGCGCGGAGAGGGCTTTTGTGCCCCCTCGGGTTGACATCGACGGCGGTCGTGCTTATCTTGGCCGCCGGTTCCGCTCATTCATTCCATTCATCCCCACAGGAGGCAGCGCCATAATGACCGCGAACAAGCACCAGTTCAAAGCCGAGGTCAACAAGATCCTCGACCTGATGATCCACTCCCTTTATTCGCACAAGGAAATCTTCCTGCGCGAACTGATCTCCAACGCCTCGGATGCCATCGACAAGGCCCGTTACCAGGGGCTGACCGACAAGTCCCTGCTCGAAGGGGGCGAGGACTGGAAGATCGAGCTGATTCCCGACAAGACGGCCGGCACCCTGACGGTGCGGGACAACGGCATCGGCATGACCCGCGACGAAGCCGTCGAGGCGCTCGGCACCATCGCCCACTCGGGCACCAAAGAATTCATGAAGCTGCTGGAGAGCCGCGAGGTCAAGGACAACCCCGAGCTGATCGGCCAGTTCGGTGTCGGTTTCTACTCGGCCTTCATGGTCGCCGACCAGGTCAGCGTCCTCACCCGCAAGGCCGGGACCGACGCCGGCCACGCCGTGCGCTGGGAGTCCAACGCCGACGGCACCTACACCCTGGAGGACGCCGAAAAGGCGAGCAAGGGGACCGACGTCATCCTCAAGCTCAAGGACGACGCCAAGGAGTATCTCGAAGAGTGGGAGCTGCGCAAGATCGTCAAGCAGTATTCGGATTTCATCGAATATCCGGTGGTCATGAACGTGACCCGCTCCCAGCCCGATCCCGAGGACAAGGAAAAAACCGTCTCCGAAACCAAGGAAGAGATTCTCAACTCGCGCAAGGCGATCTGGCTCAAGGACAAGGCCGAGATCGCCGCCGAGGAATACAACGAATTCTACAAACACATCTCCCATGACTTCACCGATCCGGCGCGGGTGATCCACTACCGCGCCGAGGGGACCACCGAGTTCTCGGCCCTGCTCTACCTGCCGAGCAAGCGCCCCTTCGACATCTTCTATCAGGATTACAAGATCGGCCCGACCCTCTACGTGCGTCGGGTGCAGATCATGGACCACTGCGAGGCGATGCTGCCGACTTATTTGCGCTTCGTGCGCGGTGTGGTGGAATCCTCCGATCTGCCCCTCAACGTCAGCCGGGAAATCCTTCAGGACAACAAGACCGTCGGGGTCATCAAGAAGAGCCTGACCAAGAAAATCCTCGATACCCTAGCCGAGATGAAAAAAGAGGATATGGAGGCCTACGGCGCCTTCTACGAGCAGTTCGGCCGCATTCTCAAGGAAGGCATCCATCACGACTTCGAGCGCCGCGAAGCCATCGCCGAGTTGCTCCTCTTCGAATCGACCAAGACCGAGCCGGGCAAGAAGATCACCCTGGCCGAGTACGTCGAACGGATGCCGGCGGAGCAGAAGGAGATCTACTACATCACCGGCGGCGACCGCGCCGCCGTCGAGTCCTCCCCCTACCTGGAAGTCTTCAAGGAGAAGGACATCGAAGTGCTGATCATGACCGACGACTTCGACGACATCATCATCAGCGGCCTGGGCGTTTACAAAGAGAAGGAATTCCAGTCGGCGATCAAGGGCGATCTCGACCTGGGCGACGCCAAGAAGGAGGAAAAACAGAAGGAATTCGGCGATCTGCTGGAACTGATGAAGGATGAGCTGAAAGGTCTGGTCGCCGCCGTGCGCGTCTCCGGACGGCTCAAGGATTCGGCGGTCTGCCTGGTGGCCGGCGAGCATGACCTCGACCCGAAGATGGTCAAGATGTTCCAGGCCATGGGCCAAGAGGTGCCCAAGGGCCAGCGGGTGCTGGAGGTCAATCCCGATCACGAGCTGATCGGGCGCATGAAGGGAATTTTCGCCGCCGACAAGGAGAGCCCCCGGCTCAAGGAGTACGTCGGCCTGCTCTACGATCAGGCGTTACTTCTCGAAGGCGAGGCGCCGCGCAACCCGGTCGCCTTCGCCAAGGCCCTGTCGAAGCTGATGGCCGAAGGGGCGGGTGAAAACTGAGGGTCGGCTTGAATCAAGGATGAAAAGCGGCGGAGTCGGGGGAAAATTCCCGGCTCCGCCGCTTACGTCATGGTATTTGTCGGAAGACTCCAGCCCTTGCCTCGGACGGAGGTTTCCGTTGAGGAATTTGTGCTTGTTATCCAAAAGGGCTTGGGCTAACGTCGAAATCGAGGCGGCAGGTTGCCGCTGATGCTGGTGGAAAAGTTCTCCCGAAAAGAGGTGCGAATGGGAATTACTTTCGAGGAACTGGAAGCCGAGCTTTTGAAGCTCAGCAAGTCGGAACGGGCGCGGTTGGCGGAACAGTTGATTTCAAGCCTCGATGAGGATTCCGAAATCGAGGAGGCCTGGGCCGCGGAGATCGATAGACGCATCGCCGAAGTCGAAAGCGGAGCGGTCCGGCTTATTCCCGCGACGGAGGTCCTTACCCGGGCGCGGGCGGCTCTCAAGTGAAACTTTTTGTCCATCCCGAAGCGGCGGCCGAACTGAACGAGGCCGCCGCTTTTTACGAGCGAGAAGCGAATGTGGAATTGGCTTTGGCCTTCATTGCCGAAGTCGACCGCGCCTTTTCCCTGCTCGAAAACAATCCGGAAATCGGCCCACTCTGGCGCGGCAACGCGCGACGGCTGCCGTTGCGCCGCTTTCCCTACAACGTGGTTTACCGACGGCAAGCCACCCGCCTCGAAATCCTCGCCATCGCTCATCAGCGCCGCCGCCCCGGCTATTGGAAGATGCGCCAATAGCC
>CALJLX010000274.1 GCA_937982495.1 uncultured Desulfuromonas sp. | reverse complement strand
AGTTCCTGACTGCCCGAGGCGACGTTGTCGGCGGCGGTCTGGACGTTGGCGACAATGTCTTTCAGCTTGTCGACCATGCCGTTCAGGGCGGCGGCCAGGCGGCCGATCTCGTCCTTCTGATCGATGTCGAGGCGCTGGGTCAGATCCCCTTGCGCCACCTGCTCGGAGAAGCGCACCCCCTTGTTCAGGGCGGCGACAATCCCCCGGGCGATGATCACAGCAAGAAGGATGCCCAGGGGGATGGCGATCAGACAGATAATGACGACCACCGTCCGGGTCGAGCTGGCGGCATGGAGCATCTGCTCGTCGGTCATGATGTTTTCGGCGGTGACGGCGATGACCTTGTTCAGCAGTTCGCCGACCTGGTGCAGCGCCGGGGTGGTCTGGGTGGCGTAGATCTGCGCGGCCTGATCGTTATTCTGGACCAGGGCAGCGGCGCGATCCTTGATTTGCGTCAGAATCCCCCGGGTTTCCTTCAGCGCCGACACGGTCTCCTGTTCGAAGATGGCATGGGCCGCGTCGATGCCGCCGGATTTCTGGATCGCCGTCGCCGACTGGTGCAGTTTCGCGTGGGGCGTCTTGATCGCCTCGATCAGTCGGGCCAGTTCCGGGTCGGAGGCGACCGCCGCCTTGCAGTGCTCGCCGTACAGGAGCGGTCCGAAGCCGCAGAGTTGGTCGTCGGTCTGCGCCTTGGTGTTGGGGTTGTTGTCAGCCAGTCCGTTGATGACGGTATTGAGCCAGTCGAGATGATCGACCTCTTTTTCGGCCAGGAATTTGGGCAGTTGTTTGTCGGCCGGGCGGTAGATATCGCCGATGGCGACGGCCGACTCGTGCAGATGTTTGTGCGGCGCCTCGATTTCCGCCAGAATCCCCTTGATCTGCGGCACCAGCGCTTCCGCCTTTTGGCGACCCTCGCCGTAATACCACTGACCGAAGGCGCACTTGTGCGGATCGGTCTCCACCTCCAGTTTGGTGACCTTGTCGTCGTTGAGCAGGGCGCTGACCTTGTTCGCCCATTTCAGATGATCGACTTCCCGCTGCACCATCTCGCCGCGCAGCTTGTTGCCGTCGATGACCTCCCCGGCATCGTGAACGATGGTGCCGATACCGACCACCGACCAGCCGCCGACCAGCGCCAGCAGCAGCAGGATCAGACCGAAGCCGACCGCGAACTTCCCCTTGAGACTGAGATCTTTCCAGGACATAGCGAACCTCCCCGATTCTATGGTGATGTAACTTTCATGGGCTGCCGACGTTAAACTAGGCGACGGCGCCTTGCACCGCGCTCAATTCCTCGCCGGAAAAAACCTTGTCGATTTCGAGAATGATGATGAACTGCTCATCGCGCTTGCCCATGCCGCGAATGAAGTCGGTGCGCAGTTTCGTGCCGATTTTCGGCGCCGGTTCGATCTGGTGCGGTTCCAGGTCGAGCACTTCCTGCACCGAGTCGGCCAGGGCGCCGAGGATCGTCGTTTCCCCTTCGAGGTTGATCTCGACGATGATGATGCAGGTGTTGACGGTTTTTTCCGTTTTCGCCATGCCGAACTTGAGGCGCATGTCGACCACCGGCACCACGCTGCCGCGCAGGTTGATGACCCCGCGCATGAACTCGGGGGTCTGGGGCACCTTGGTGACGCTGGTGTAGTCGAGCACCTCGCGCACCTTGTCGATCCCCAGGGCGAAGACCTCCTCGTCGAGCTTGAAGGTCAGATACTGGTGATTCTCGCTGCCGTTTGCTTCCGCCATGCCCACACACTCCTTTCCGCAAGAAATCCACTCTTTCGACAACCGCCGCCCGTGCCGACTACACTATTTGCGATTTTTTCCCTCTTAAAGTTCATATTACCGACACTTAATTTACAGCAAGGCGCGTGCCAAGGTAATTATCCTTGTTTTTGTCATATTAATGAGCAAAAGACAAATAGCGTCCGATTCGCGCCAACGCCTGATGGGGTTTCACGACAAACGAGGGTGAGCGCCCCTGTCAGAATTCCCGCTAGACGAGTCGGAATTTTGACGAATTGAAAAAAAGAGCGCCGCGGAAGCCAGGACTTCCGCGGCGCATGAGGTTGTGTAGAGAAAAAATTAGGAAGGAGAAAGGCGTCAGTAGTTCTCGAAATCCTCATCGAGTTTGTCCCGGCCATGGCCCATTTCGAGCAGCAGGCCGCTATCTTGAGTACCGCCGGAGGTCGCCCTTTTCCGCGCCGCGGTACGCCCGCCATTCGTCGGCTTGCCTTGATTCGCGGCCGCAAGTTTGCGCCCGGGGGGATGCGGTCTGGAACTCGCCGCCTCGATTTTGAAGAAACCGATGATCTCCTGCATCTGTTCGGCCTGACTGGAAAGCTCCTCGGCGGTGGAAGCCATCTCCTCGGAGCCGGAAGCGTTCTGCTGAATGACCTGGTCGAGTTGCTGAATCGCCTGATTGACCTGCTCGGCGCCGGTGTTCTGCTCCTTGCTGGCGGCGGTGATTTCCTGCACCAGTTCGGCGGTATGCTGAATGTCGGGAATCATCTGGGTCAGCATGCTTCCGGCCTTTTCCGCCACCTCGACGCTGCTCCCCGACAGGTCGCTGATCTCGGCGGCGGCCTTCTGGCTGCGTTCGGCCAGCTTGCGCACCTCGGCGGCGACCACCGCGAAGCCCTTGCCGTGTTCCCCGGCCCGCGCCGCCTCGATGGCGGCATTGAGCGCCAGCAGGTTGGTCTGCCGGGCGATCTCCTCGATGATGGAAATCTTGCCGGCGATCTCCTTCATGGCCGAAACCGTGGCGGAAACCGCCGTGCCCCCTTCTTTCACCACTTCGTAGGACTTGAGGGCGATCTTCTCGGTTTGCAGGGCATTGTCGGCGTTCTGACGAATATTGGCCGCCATCTGTTCCATGGAACTGCTCGCCTCCTCGGCGGCCGCCGCCTGCTCCGTCGCCCCCTGGGACATCTCCTGCGAGGTGGCGCTGAGCTGCTGGCTGCCCGAGGCGACATTGTCGGCGGCGGTACGCACTTGCAGCACCACGTCGCGCAGACTCGCCACCATCTCTTTGAGGGCGAGCAGCAGGCGGTCCTTCTCGGAACGCTCCCGCACCTCGACCAACAGATTGCCGCCGGCGATCTCCTCGCTCATCCGGGTCACCCCGTTCATGGCTTCGATGAGGGCGTTGAGATTGAGACGGATCTTGTCGAAATCCCCCCGATAGGCGACGGACAGGGGTTCGGGCATATCCCCCCGGGCGATGCGGTCGAGACTTTCGAGCACCACCGTCAGCGGGGCCATGAAAGCATCCACGACATTATTGGTGCCGACGATCAGTTCCCGCCAGGAACCGGAAAAATCGCCGACGGCGGCGCGGCTATCGAGGCGCCCGTCGTTGATCGCGCCGGTGAGTTGTTCCATTTCCGCCAGCACGGCGGCGACGGTCTGTTTCATCCGCCCCATGGACCGCCCCAGGTCGCCGATCTCGTCCTTCTGGTCGATGCCCAACTCCGCGCTCAGATCGCCCCGGGCGAGAGCCTCGGCGAAAGCCACCCCTCGCGCCAACGGCGCGGTGATGCTGCGGGTGATGAACCAGCCGATGAAGAGGGCGACGAAGAGGACCGCCGCCGCCATGGCGTAAATCAGGGTGCGCATGGATTGGCTGTTGAAAAATACTTCCTTGAGACTGGTTCCGGCCTCATCGATCTGGGTTTTCTTCAAACCTTCGATCCGCTCGGTCAACTCGGTGGCGGTGGCGTCAAAGCCCTCCATGACGACATTGCCCGCTTCCAGCCCCTGATTCATATAAACTTCGGCCATGCCCCGGCCGTCTTTGTAGTATTTCTCGAAGAGTTCCGAAGTCGTATTGATCTCGGCCAGGGCCTGCCGGTCGTTTTCCTCGGTGAACATCGTCCGGTACTTTTCCAGCCCGGCGCGAAAGGCGGCGGCGGCCTGCTCCGCCTCGGCGAAACCGGCGGGGTCGTGAGAGGCGGCAACGTCGGTGAGAAACTGCTGCACCTGCACCGTGGCCAGGCTCATTTCCGTGGCGACCAGGGTGAAGGGGAAGCTTTCTTCTTCGAGATGGGCGATCTTGCCGACCATGGCTTCGGTGTTAACGAGCACCACGGCCATGGTGACGCCGATCAAGAGCAAAATGGCGCCGAATCCCACCGCCAGCTTTTTCCCGATCCTGAGATTTTTCCACTGCATACTCTTCCCCCTTCTCTTGGCCGCGCCAAGCATCCGGAAACCGTTGAATTGCCTATGGGCTTATGGTCTGTTCCTCCCTCCGGTGCCGCGCGCGTCACTGCACAATCAACGAAAATATCAATAAATAATTTTTCCCACAAAGGGTATGGGTTGGACGAAAATCCCCCCGAATCGACCGCGTCGCGCCGACTCAGGCGACGGCCGCTTCTCCCTTTTCCCGCACGGCGAGCAGTTCTTCGCCGCTGAACACCTTGTCGATGTCGAGAATGATGATGAAGCGCTCATCGCGCTTGCCCATGCCGCGAATGAACTCGGTGCGCAGTCGGGTACCGATCTTCGGCGCCGGTTCGATCTGCCGCGGCTCCAGGTCGAGCACCTCCTGCACCGAGTCGGCCAGGGCGCCGAGGATGACGGTTTCCCCTTCCACCGCGACCTCGACGATAATGATGCAGGTGTTCACGGTCTGCTCGGTCCGCGGCATGCCGAACTTGAGCCGCATATCGATCACCGGCACCACGCCGCCGCGCAGGTTGATGACTCCGCGCATGAAGTCGGGGGTTTGCGGCACCTTGGTGACGCTGGTGTAGTCCAGCACCTCGCGCACCTTGTCGATGCCCAGGGCGAAGACTTCGTCATCGAGCTTGAAGGTCAGATATTGATGGGTTTCACTGATCGTTTCCGTAGCCATGGCTCCCCCTTGGGAAAACTTATCGGGTCACACGTCCCGGCCAAGCCGGGGCGGATCTCGGTGAATTCCGGAAAACGTTCGATCAGAAGCTCTCGAACTCGTCATCCAGGCGGTCGCGCCCACTGTTCATATCGAGCAGCAATCCCGCCCCGGCAGGGGCCGCCCCTTTCGCCGGGCGCGAGGAACCGGGCCGGGGCGCCTCCCCCAGCTTTTTCCGGGACGAGGGGAGCGCGCCGCGAGACGAACGGCGGGCGTCGCTTCCCCCCTGATCGATCCGGAAGAAGGCGATGATTTCCTGCAGCTGTTCGGCCTGGCTCGACAGTTCCTCGGAGGTCGAGGCCATCTCCTCGGAGGCCGAGGCGTTCTGCTGGATAACCTGGTCGAGTTGCTGGATGGCCTGGTTGACCTGCTCGGCGCCGGTGTCCTGTTCACGACTGGCGGCGGTGATCTCCTGCACCAGTTCGGCGGTGCGCTGGATGTCGGGGAGCATCAGCGCCAGCATGCCGCCGGCCTTCTCCGCCACGCCGACGCTGGTGCCCGACAGGTCGCTGATCTCGGCGGCGGCCTTCTGGCTGCGTTCGGCCAGCTTGC
>CALJLX010000273.1 GCA_937982495.1 uncultured Desulfuromonas sp. | reverse complement strand
CGAACTCCCGCAGCTTCGCCATCATCGCCGCGAACTCCGCCGGGCGCAGGGACTGTGGTCCGTCGCTGGCGGCCTTCTCCGGGCAGGGATGGACCTCGACAATCAGACCATCGCATCCTGCCGCCACGGAGGCGAAGCACATGGACGGCACCAGGCTGGCGTGGCCGGTGGCATGGGAGGGATCGATAATGACCGGCAGGTGGGTCTGCTCCTTGAGTACCGGCACCGCCGAGATATCCAGGGTGTTGCGGGTGGCGGTCTCGAAGGTGCGGATGCCCCGTTCGCAGAGAAGCACCCGCCGGTTCCCCTCGGCGAGGATGTACTCGGCGCTCATCAGGAATTCCTGGATCGTGGTGGCCATCCCGCGTTTGAGCAGGATCGGCTTGTCGAGCTGGCCGAGCATCTTGAGCAGGGCGAAGTTCTGGATATTGCGGGCACCGACCTGCATGATGTCCGCATAACGGGCGACCAACTCCACATCCCGGGGATTGACCACCTCGGTAACGATAGGCAGCCCGGTTGCCTCCCGGGCCAGGGCCAGCAGCTTGAGACCGTCCTCCTCCATCCCCTGGAAAGAATAGGGGCTGGTGCGCGGCTTGAAGGCACCGCCGCGCAGCACCGTGGCGCCGGCCGCCTTGACCGCGTGGGCCGTTTCCAGTATCTGCGCCTCGCTCTCCACCGAGCAGGGGCCGGCCATCACCACCAGCCGCCCGCCCCCCACCGTGACGCCGCCGCCGAGTTCCACCGTGCTCGGCTCCGGCTTGACTTCGCGACTGGCCAACTTGTAGGGCTTGAGGATCGGTACCACGCTCTCCACCCCCGGCAGGGATTCCAGGGACTGCAACACCGACTTGCCCCGCTCGTCACCGACCGCGCCGATGACGTTGCGCGTTTCGCCGTGAATCACATGGGGCTTGTAGCCCAGTTCACGGATCTGCTTCTTGACTTCGGCCAGTTGTTCCTTGTCTGCCCCTTTTTTCATGACGATAATCATTGGCTCGGCTCCTTGTCGATCGACGGTTGTGAAAAAAACGGCGAAGGCCGCCCGGCTATCCCCGGCGGCCCTTGTCTCCATCGATCCGGAAACAAAAAAACCATGGGAGAGCCGGAGTCGGTCTGCCCATGGTTTGCTGGTTCGGCGCGGATCCCTGCTTACGCCAATGAACCTCTCCCCCAGGCAGACGGCCTAAAATAAAAGCCGAACCAGAAGGTAAAGTTCATAAAGTGGGCGTAACGGGTCAACATGCCGGATTGCTCCATAAAAAGTGCTAATTACTTAGCAGAATTGCCCGGGGATGACAAGGCTTAAATTTTGATATTTTTTCTTGACACCCCGAGAGGATTTGGTTATAAACGGAGCCTCTTCGCCCAGATAGCTCAGTCGGTAGAGCAGAGGACTGAAAATCCTCGTGTCGGTGGTTCGATTCCGCCTCTGGGCACCAGACGGAAACAAGGGGTTATGGCTCAGGCCGTAACCCCTTTTTCGTTGTGCCGCGCCCCTGGGGCGCTCCTTGACAAGGCCGGGGGGCTATGTTAAGCAAACCATTCGTGCAGAACTCTCCTTCGGCCCCGGGCCGAACAACCTATCCACAGGGGGTTTTCCCATGAATCATCAGCAATCGGCGGCTCTTTTCGCCAAAGCCAAGCAGATCATTCCCGGCGGGGTCAACAGCCCGGTTCGGGCCTTTAAATCGGTCGGCTGTGATCCGATCTTCATCACTCGTGCCGCAGGTTCCCGCATTTACGATGCCGACGGCAATGCCTATATCGACTACGTCGGTTCCTGGGGGCCGATGATTCTCGGCCACTGTCATCCGAAGGTGGTCGAGGCGATCCAGCAGGCCGCCGCTTCCGGCGCCTCCTTCGGCGCGCCGACGGAGAAGGAAGTGGTGCTTGCGGAGATGGTTCGCGAAGCCTATCCCAACATCGAAAAGGTGCGCATGGTCTCGTCCGGCACCGAGGCGACCATGAGCGCCATCCGCCTGGCTCGCGGCTACACCGGGCGCGACAAGATCCTCAAGTTCGACGGCTGTTACCACGGCCACGCCGATTCCCTGCTGGTCAAGGCCGGTAGCGGCGCGGCGACCTTCGGGGTGCCGACCTCCCCCGGCGTTCCCGCCGACTTCGCCAAATACACCCTCACCGCCACCTACAACGATCTGTCCGAAACCCAGGCGCTGGTCGCCGCCAATAAAGGCGAGATCGCCTGCATCATCCTGGAGCCGATCGCCGGCAACATGGGCTGCGTGGCGCCGAAACCGGGGTTCCTCGAAGGGCTGCGCGCTCTCTGCGACGCCGAGGGAATCGTGCTGATCATCGATGAGGTCATGACCGGCTTCCGCGTCGCTTTTGGCGGCGCCCAAGAGCGCTACGGGGTGCGCGGCGACCTGGTCTGTCTCGGCAAGATCATCGGCGGCGGCCTGCCGGTGGGGGCCTTTGGCGGCAAGCGCGAGATCATGGAAAAGCTCTCCCCCGAGGGCGGGGTTTACCAGGCCGGCACCCTTTCCGGTAATCCCCTGGCCATGAGCGCCGGCATCGCCACCCTGCAGCTGCTCAAGGAAGAAGGCTTCTACGCCCGCATCGAGGAGAAGAGCGCCTATCTGGAAAAGGGGCTACGTCAGGCGGCGACCGCCGCCGGGGTGCCGACTTCGCTGCAGCGGGTCGGCGGCATGTTCTGCACCTACTTCCAGGCCGAGGAAGTCTTCAACTTCGCCGACGTCAAACCCGAGGCGCCGAAGCTCTTCGCCAAATTCTTCCGCGCCATGCTCGAAGAAGGGATCAATCTCGCCCCCAGCCAGTATGAAGCCGGGTTCATGAGCATTGCCCACAGCACCGAGGATCTCGACCGCACCATCGAGGCGGCAGCCAAGGCTTTTAAGTCCTTATAGGAGGACCAGACTGAAGGCTGAAGACCGAAGGCAAAAAAATCCCGGCGCCCAGATTCATGGGGCCGGGATTTTTCATGTCGTGAGATCAGGGAAAATCGTACCTACGCTGGAGCCTTGCCGAGATGCATCACATAGGGAAGCTTCAGCCCTTCCTTTTCCAGCATGGCGGTCACGGCGGCGTCTCCTTCGGCGCATCTTTGGCTCAGGGCATAATGCCTTTCCAGCCAGACCAGATAGGGGAGATTGCCGGCCAGGGAAAAGCCGAAGGCCCGTTCCATCGCCGCCATCCCCGCCCCTTCCAACTCCCGCGCCGACTCCCGGGGTTCGGCCAGGTAATGGGTGGGAAAATCGACCACCGCGCGGTCGAGGCCGGCCATGAACAGCTGTTTTTCGATGGCCGGCAGCTCACCGAAGTCGACCCCGCACCAGTCGGCGGGGCGGGTCGAAAAGAGTGCCCGGCAGGCGAAGGGGCGCACCGCATAAACCCCGCAGGCGCCGTCCGCATCGAGAAAAGGACAGTCCCCCAACTCCCGCCGCTGCATACGCAAATAGGCCTTGAGATCCGCCACTGTCGGCAGCAATTCCCGCAGGCGCTCGACATAACCGTCAAGCGTCCGCCCCTGTGCAGCACTCAACGCCTCGGCGACGAGCAGCGCCTCGCCGATGCCGCAATCGACGGTCAGAGTACAGCAGGCCCGACAACCCCGGCCACAAAAAACCCGCCCACCCCGGCCTTCATACCCGGCAATCCGGCGCGCGCTCTCCCCGTCGAAATCCCGCTGCCGCTGTCGCAGTTCCTCTTTAATTTCCATCCAACCGGACATCAACATCCCCGCTTCCCCCCCAAAAAATGAAAGGGGTCGGACCTCGCGGCCCGACCCCTTGTTGACGATTGGTGGAGCTGAGGGGGATCGAACCCCTGACCTACGCATTGCGAACGCGTCGCTCTCCCAGCTGAGCTACAGCCCCAAAACTCGGTAACGATAATCCAAGGGAAGCGATTTTGTCAATGAAAAGCTTCCGCGCCGGGTCCAAGGGGCAGGCGCAGGGTGAATATCGCGCCGCCTTCCTCGTTGTGGACTTCGATGGCGCCCCGATGCTGCTGGAGGATGCGTTGGCTGATGGCCAGACCGAGGCCGGTCCCCTGTTTTTTCGTGGTGTAGAAGGGGGCGAAAATTTCCTTGAGAACTTCCGGGGGAATACCGCCGCCGGTGTCCCGGATCTGGATAACCACCGCCGGCTCGTCGCGCAGATGCCCCAGTCCGGCCCGGATACGCAACTCCCCGCCTTCGCCCATGGCGTGGCGGGCATTGTCGATGAGATTCATCAAGACCTGCAAGAGTTTCTGGTCATCTCCCTGGAATGGCGGCAGCGCGCAATCGTAATTCAGATGAACCTGAATGCCGGAACCGCGCAGCGCATCGTCCTCCAGGACCAGGGCCTGCTCGATGATCCGCTCGATCCGGCATTCGCTGTAGCAGAGCATCTGCTTCCGGGAAAACCCGAGAATTTCCGAAAGGATCTGTTCCATGCGCCGGGTTTCGCGCTGGATGATCTCGCAGTATTCCGCTTCCTTGCTCCCCGGCTCGACCCGCTGCCCGAGCCGCTTGGCGAAGCCGCCGATGGGAACCAGCGGGGTTTTCAGTTCGTGGGCGATGGAAGCCGCCAGTTCGCCCAGGGCCGCCATCTTTTCCCCTTGGATCAGTCGCTCCTGCGCCTCCCGCAGTTCGCGGTTGACCGTTTCCAGGCGTTGCATGAGCATGGAGTTGTCGATGGCGGTACTCGCCTGATGGGCGAAGAGTTCGAGAAAACGCAGACGATCGAGACCGATGGGCTCGCCGCTTTCGCAGCTATCGACCACCAGGACGCCGAGGGGGCGATCCTTGGTGCGCAACGGCGCGCAGGCATAGGGTCCCAGTTGCAGCTCGACGGCCAGCGTCGCCCCGGCCTCGGACTCGGCGGCGGGCTGGGAAACGAAAATGACGCGACCCTTGAGGACCGCCCGCGCCAGGGCATTGTCTTCGGCATCGAGGTTGAGGCGCTGGCGCATGACCTTCTGGGAGAAGGGCATCTGCCGTTGGATTTCCCGGATCTCCGAACTCACTCCGGGATGTTCCCAGGCGCTTCGCTCGTCGTGGGGGGGGAAAACCAGGGCGGCGCCATCCCGATCGACGCCGAGCATCCCCTGCAGAGCGCCGCTGCGCTCGTTAATGGTGAAGAGCATCGCCCGCTCGAAGCCGCCGCCGGCGGGAATGGTCGCCGTCGAGAGGATCAGGTGCATCAGTTCGTTGAGATTGAGGGTGCTGTGAATTGCCCGGAAGGTCCGGTAGAGGAGGGAAAGCTCCTGGAATTTCAGGTCGTTTTCCGCCGACAGGGTTTCCAGGCGTTCAAGGGTCGCGACCCGCTCCAGGGCATGGCCGAGCAGGGAGCCGACGGAATGATAGAACTCGCGACTGGCATGTTTGCTGGCCAGGGGCAGTTCGGCCGGTTCCCGGTCGAAAAAGAGAGTCAGATTACCCAGGGGACGCTGTAGAAAGCGCAGGGGCATGATCACCATGCGCAGC
>CALJLX010000272.1 GCA_937982495.1 uncultured Desulfuromonas sp. | reverse complement strand
CAGCAATGCGGCTGCGGCGGCACGGTCAAGGACGGGGTCATCGAAATCCAGGGGGATCACGCCGAGTTGCTGCTGGTAGAACTCCGGAAACTGGGCTGGACGGTCAAGCGCGCCGGCGGCTAGGGCCATCCGGCTTGCCCATGGTCGTCGCCTGGTCCCTTATCCTTTACTCCCGTGAGCCCTTATGATTCCTTTCGATACCCTGCTGCTGTTTTTTACCGCTTCGGTGCTGCTCGGCCTCTCCCCCGGCCCGGACAACCTCTTTGTGATGGCCCAGTCCATTCAACGCGGTCCCGCTTCCGGCCTGCTCGTGACCCTGGGGCTCTGTACCGGGCTGTTGGTCCACACCGCCGCCGTCGCTTTCGGCCTGGCGGCGGTCTTTCAGGCCTCGGCGTTCGCCTTCAATCTGCTGAAATGGGTCGGCGCCGGCTATCTCCTCTACCTCGCCGTCCTGGCCTTTCGCGCCAAGGCGGATGCGGTCGATTCTCCCGGCGCCGCTGTCGTCCCGCGTGCTCGGCTGTACCGGCGGGGGATCATCATGAACATCACCAACCCCAAGGTTTCGGTCTTCTTCCTCGCCTTCCTGCCCCAGTTCGCCGACCCAAGCCGGGGGCCGCTGGCCGTGCAGCTGCTCATTCTCGGCGGCATCTTCATCGTCGCCACCATTCTCGTCTTCGGTTCCGTCAGTCTGCTGGCGGGGGCCGTCGGCGAGCGCTTCCGGCGCTCCGGCCGGGCGCAAATCATCCTCAATCGCCTGGCCGGGACGATCTTCGCCGCCTTGGCGCTTAAGCTGGCCACAAGTACGCGCTGAGAAAGTCGCGGGCGTCGTGGCCTAGAAGGGACGTTTTATGTGGGATCAGCGCTATGCCGCCGATGAATACGTCTACGGCAAAAAGCCCAACGACTTTCTCGCGGAGGTAAGCGGAAGGCTCGCGCCGGGCAAGGTGCTCTGTCTGGCGGAAGGTGAGGGGCGCAACGCCGTCTTTCTCGCCGGGCGGGGGCATGCGGTAACGGCGGTCGACGCTTCCGCCGTCGGTCTGGAAAAAGCCCGGAAACTGGCGGCGGAACGGGGTGTCGAAATCGCCGTCCGGGTCGCCGATCTGGCCGATTTCGCCATCGCGCCGGCGAGCTGGGATGCCGTCGTCGCCATCTTCTGCCACCTGCCTCCCGACCTGCGGCGCCTGGTGCATCGGCGGGTGGTGGACGGCCTGCGCCCCGGCGGGCGCTTCATCCTCGAAGCCTATACCCCCCGGCAACTTCAGTTCAAAACCGGCGGCCCACCCACGGCGGAACTGCTGATGACCCTCGCCGACCTGAAAGAGGAACTCACCGGGCTGGATTTCGAAATCGCGGAAGAAATCGAGCGCGACATCCACGAAGGACACTGCCACTTCGGGCGCGGCGCGGTGGCGCGGATTCTCGGGCGAAAACCCTGAGTTCGGCCCGCCGCCGGGGAGAAAACGGCAGAAAAAAACTTGACCGCCGCTCCGGCCCTCTCTATAATCCACCCACTTTGCCGAAGTGGTGGAATCGGTAGACACGTCGGTCTCAAAAACCGATGCCTTCCGGGCGTGCCGGTTCGAGTCCGGCCTTCGGTACCA
>CALJLX010000271.1 GCA_937982495.1 uncultured Desulfuromonas sp. | reverse complement strand
CGCGCCGCCACTTCCCAGTCGCCAAGCCGGCCGGTGCCGCCGTAGCTGTGCGGATGCCAGGCATCAAGCAAGAGCGCCGAAACATCATAATCCTCGACTCCGGCCAGGCTCTCCCCGCCCTTGACCCGCAGCGCCTTGAGCACCCGCCGGGGGGGAAAACGACAGGCCTCCGGCCCCTCGTCGCCGTGCAGTTGGATGACATCCAGCCCACAGAATTCGACGATCTCCCGGATCGTTTCCGAATTCTCGTTGACAAAGAGCCCGACCGCGGTCACGAAGGGGGGCAGCGCGGCGACGATCGCCCGGGCCTGCTCCCTGGTGACGCACCGGGAACTCTTTTCGTAGAAAACCAGCCCCAGCGCGTCCGCCCCGCAGGCACAGGCCTGCAGGGCGTCGTCGATATGGGTGATGCCGCAGATCTTGATCCTGACCATCCGTCACCCCGGGGCGTTGATCGAAAACTCAATCCACCTTCGGTAGATGGGAGAGGGACTCCCGGATCGCCTCGGTCGGATATTCGTAGTCGGTAAGCTTGCCGGCGAAGTAGTCGTCATAGGCGGTCATGTCGACATGGCCGTGCCCGGAGAGATTGAAGAGGATGGTCTTTTCCTTCCCCTCCTCCTTGGCCTGCAAGGCTTCGTCGACGGCGCCGCGGATGGCGTGGCTCGACTCGGGGGCGGGGATGATCCCCTCGGTGCGCGAGAAGAGGACCGCCGCGTCGAAGCAGGCGAGCTGATGCACCGCCTTGGCCTCGATCACTCCGGCGGCGAGCAGCTGGGACACCAGGGGGGAGGCGCCATGGTAGCGCAACCCGCCGGCGTGGATACCCGGCGGCATGAAGTCGTGGCCGAGGGTGAACATCTTCGCCACCGGCGCCATCTTGGCGGTGTCGCCGTAATCGAAGGCATAGACGCCCCGGGTCAGGGTCGGACAGCTCGCCGGCTCCACCGCCAGCACCCGCACCTGCTTGCCGTTGGCCTTGTCGGCGACGAAGGGAAAGCCGATCCCGGCGAAATTGGACCCGCCGCCGTGGCAGCCGATGACGACATCGGGATAATCCCCGGCGATGGCCATCTGTTCCTTGGCCTCAAGGCCGATGATCGTCTGATGCAGGCAGACGTGGTTGAGCACGCTCCCCAGGGCGTAGCGGGTATCGTCGCGGGAAAGAGCATCTTCCACCGCTTCGCTGATGGCCAGGCCGAGGGAACCGCCGTTCTCCGGATCCTTGGCGAGCATGGCGCGACCGGCGTTGGTCTGATCCGACGGCGAGGGAATGACGTTCGCCCCCCAGAGCTGCATCATGCTCTTGCGGTAAGGTTTCTGCGCGAAGGAAACCTTGACCATGTAGACGGTGCACTCCAGGCCGAACATCTGGCAGGCCAGGGCGATGGAGGACCCCCACTGCCCGGCGCCGGTCTCGGTGGCGATGCGCTTGGTTCCGGAGATCTTGTTGAAATAGGCCTGGGGAATGGCGCTGTTCGGCTTGTGCGAACCGGCCGGGGAAACCCCTTCATATTTGTAGTAGATCTTCGCCGGGGTACCGAGGGCCTTTTCCAGCCGGTGGGCGCGAAAGAGGGGAGAAGGTCGCCAGATCCGGAAAATCTCCCGCACCGGCTCGGGAATCTCGATCCAGCGCTGCTGGGAAACTTCCTGCTCGATCAGGGGCATGGGGAAGATCGGCAGCAGATCCTCGGGCTTGACCGGCTGCATCGTCCCGGGATGGATGACCGGTGCCAGCGGGCCCGGCATGTCGGGGATGACGTTGTACCAGTATTTGGGAATGCGGTCTTCCGGCAACAGGATCTTGTTCTGCATCACTCTCTCCTTGAATTTTCGCGGTAGGGGCGACGCATGCGTCGCCCTAGGCGCCCCCGCGGGACGCCCCAAAGTATCAATTATCCGATCAATTCTTCCAGCTTCGCGCCGATATCGGCCTCGCGCATCAGCGCCTCGCCGACGAGAAAAGCGCCGGCGCCGGCCTTGAGCAACCGTTCGACGTCGGCGCGGCCGTTGATACCGCTTTCGGCGACGACGAAACGCTCCGTGGGAACCAGCGGCCGCAGGCGCTCGGTCGTGCCGAGGTCGGTGACGAAGGTGCGCAGGCTGCGGTTATTGATGCCGATCAGCTCGCAGTCCGTTCGCAGCGCCAGCTCAAGTTCCGCCTCATCGTGCACTTCGAGGAGCACGTCGAGACGCAGTTCCCGGGCGCAGGCGATGAATTCCCGCAACTGGGGCAAATCGAGCATCGCCGCGATGAGCAGCACGGCGTCGGCGCCATAGGCGCGGGCCTCGACGATCTGATAGGGATCGCAGATGAAGTCCTTGCGCAAGAGCGGCAGGGAAACCTGTTCGCGGATCAGCCCGAGATAATTGAGATGACCGAGAAAAAACTTTTCGTCGGTGAGCACGGAAAGGCAGGTGGCCCCGTGCGCCTGGTAGGTCTCGGCGATGGCGATGGGATCGAAGTCGTCGCGGATCACCCCCTTGGAGGGGGAGCCCTTCTTCACCTCGGCGATGACCGCCGTCCCCCCCGCCTCGTGCATGCTCCGCAGGGCACGGGCAAAGCCCCGGGGCTGGTCCTCGACCAGTTCCAGCCGTTGCCGCAGGCGCTCCAGAGGAAATTTGGCCTTGGCGGCGGCCACCTCTTCGCGCTTGTGCGCGACGATTTTTTTCAGAATGTCGGGGGTCTCGGTCATCGATTGGTTCCGTAGGGGCGACGCATGCGTCGCCCGATTTATGCGTTCGTCATTCCCGCCAAAGCGTCGACCTTGGCCAGCGCCCGCCCTTGGTCGATGGAATCGCGGGCCAGCTCCAGGCCGGCGGGTACATCCTCGGCGGCGCCGGCGGCAACCAGGGCGAAAGCGGCGTTGAGCAGGACCACGTCGCGCCGGGGGCCGGCCTCCCCCTTGAGCACACTGCGCACGATTTCGGCATTGCCGACGGCGTTGCCCCCTTGCAGCGCGCTCATCGGGCAGCGGTCGAGGCCGAAATCCTCCGGCTCGATGGTAAAGGCCTTGACCTGGCCGTCGCGGATTTCCGCAACCCGGGTCGGCCCGGTCAGGGTGATCTCATCCATGCCGTCCATGCCGTAGACGACAAAACCCCGGCGGCAGCCAAGCCGGGCCAGCACCTGGGCAAGGGGTTCGACCAGCGCTTCCTGATAGACGCCGAGCACCTGGCAATCGGCCCCGGCGGGGTTGGTCAGCGGCCCGAGGATATTGAAGATGGTGCGGATGCCGACCTCCTTGCGCGGGCCGATGGCGTACTTCATCGCCCCGTGCAGGGCCGGCGCGAAGAGAAAGCCGATGCCGAGTTCGCGGATGCACTCCTCGACCTTCTCCGGGGTCACGTCCAGGTTCACCCCGAGTTTTTCCAGCACGTCGGCGCTGCCGCAGAGGGAGGAAACCGAGCGGTTGCCGTGCTTGGCCACCTTCACCCCGCAGGCGGCGACGACAAAGGAGACGGTCGTCGAGATATTGAAGGTGTTGGTGCCGTCGCCGCCGGTGCCGACTACATCGAGGATCGTCTCCTGGTCGAGGTTGATGTCCTCGCGGTCGATATCCAGAACCTTGCCGACGCGGATCGGCGTGGCCCGGTCGCGCATGACCCGGGCGGCGCCAGTGATCTCGTCCACCGTCTCCCCCTTCATGCGCAGCGCGGTGATGAAGGCGGCGATCTGCGCCGGCGTCGCCTCGCCGCCCATGATCTGATCCATCACGGCGATCATCTCCGTTTCCGTGAGATCCTTGCGCTCCACCACCTTGGCTATCGCGGCTTTAATCATCCTACTCTCCGTGAGGGGTGAGGAGTGAAGGGTGAGGAGAAAAAAGCTCTTTCTCCTCACCCCTCACGATTCATTCAGCTCATCTTCAAAAAATTGTTCAGCAGTTTCTTCCCTTCCAAAGTCAGGATCGACTCGGGATGGAACTGCACCCCCCAGATCGGCAGTTCGCGATGCTCCAGCCCCATAATCTCCTCTTCCGCCGTCCAGGCCGTCACCCGCAGGCAGTCGGGGAGCGTTTCCCGCTCGACGAGCAGGGAATGGTAGCGGGTGGCGTCGAAGGGGTTGGCCAGACCGGCGAAGAGCCCCTGGTTGTCGTGATAAATCGGGCTGGTCTTGCCGTGCATCAGCGAGGCGGCGCGGACGATCTTGCCGCCGAAGGCCTGACCGATGGACTGATGGCCGAGGCAGACGCCGAGAATGGGGATCTTTCCCGCCAGTCGCCGGATGGCTTCGACGGAGATGCCCGCCTCCAGGGGCGAACAGGGGCCGGGTGAGACGACCAGACGCCGGGGCGCCTTGCGGGCAATCTCATCCACGGTGATCTTGTCGTTGCGGTGAACCTCCACCTCGGCGCCAAGCTCTCGAAAATACTGGACGATGTTGTAGGTGAAGGAGTCGTAGTTGTCGATCATCAGGAGCATGTCAGTTCAGCCCCTTTCGCGCCATGGCGATGGCGGACATGGCGCCTTGCGCCTTGTTGACGGTCTCCTGGTACTCGGCATCCGGGTCCGAGTCGGCGACGATCCCCGCCCCGGCCTGAAGATGAATGCGCCCGTCGCGGATGACCAGGGTGCGGATGGCGATGGCCATATCCATGTTGCCGGAAAAGGAGAAGTAGCCGACGGCGCCGCCGTAGATCTCACGCCGGCAGGGTTCCAGTTCGTCGATGATTTCCATGGCCCGGATCTTCGGCGCGCCGGAGAGGGTGCCGGCGGGGAAGGTGGCGCGAAAGACGTCGAAGGCATCGCGCCCATCGAGCAGGTTGCCGCGCACGTTGGAGACGATGTGCATGACGTGGGAATAACGTTCGATCACCATCAGTTCACTGACCTCCACCGAGCCGGTGCGGCAGACCCGGCCGAGGTCGTTGCGGCCGAGATCGACGAGCATGATGTGTTCGGCCCGCTCCTTGGGATCGGCCAGCAGTTCGGCCTCGAAAACCAAATCCGCCTCCGCCGTCGCCCCCCGGGGACGGGTACCGGCGATGGGGCGCACCTCGACTTGGTCCCCCTCCTTGCGCACCAGCACCTCGGGCGAGGCGCCGACCACCAGGGTGTCGCCGAAGCGCAGGAAGAACATATAGGGGGAAGGATTGATGGTACGCAAGGCGCGGTAGATGTCGAAGGGGTCGGTCGCGCCCAGGGGGCCGGAGAAGCGCTGGGACAACACCACCTGGATGATGTCGCCGGCGCGGATA
>CALJLX010000270.1 GCA_937982495.1 uncultured Desulfuromonas sp. | reverse complement strand
GAGATGGGGATCGCCCATTACGGCATCCTCCTCTCGGAGAAGGACTCCATCGTCTACCCCAACGCCCTCTCCCCCGAGCTGCGCATGCTCACCGACCCGACCCGGGTGCATCGGGTGCCCGACTATTCGGGGGCGAGCAAGGAGGAGCGGGTCGAGCGTATCGGCCAGATCATCCAGATCGCCAAGGATAACGGCTACGATTCGATCTTCGCCGGCTACGGCTTCATGGCCGAGGATGACGAGTTCGTCGCCGCCATCGAGGACGCGGGCCTGCGCTTCGTCGGCCCCTGCTCCGCCACCCAGCGCGGCGCCGGCAAGAAGGATGAGGCCAAGCGCACGGCGCTGAACGTCGGCGTCTCCGTTACCCCGGGCATCGACAACATCACCTCCCGCACCCTGGTGGCCAAGCATCCAAACCGCGAGGCGCTGCTGGCCCTGGTCAAGGCCGAAGGGCTGAAATGCGAGGACCAGGCGCTGAATGATACGAGCCTGTCCCTCGAAGCCCTCGCCGGCCACATCCTCATGGCCTCCTACGAGAAGGGCATCGACCTTTTCACCATCGACGAGCTCGGCGCCCAGGTCGAGCTGGCCTGCGCCGAGATGTTCCGCGACTATCCCGGCAGCCGCATCCGCCTGAAGGCCATCGGCGGCGGCGGCGGCAAGGGGCAGCGGATTCTCGGCGCCATGCTGCTGGCCAAAAAGAAACCCACCGAGGCGGAAATCAAGAAAGCCGCCGCCGAAGCCCCGTCCCTGGTGCGGGAAGTGCTCAACGAAGTCAAGGCGGCCGGGGTCGGCGACAACAAGAACCTGCTCATCGAGCTCAACATCGAGCAGACCCGGCACAACGAAATCCAGCTCCTCGGCAACGGCGACTGGTGCATCGCCCTTGGCGGCCGCGACTGTTCGCTGCAGATGCACGAGCAGAAGCTGCTGGAAGTCTCCGTGACCCAGGAAGGCCTGGCCCTGGAAATCGCCAAGGCCAAAAAGGCCGGGCTCAAGGTCCAGGCCGAGGCCCTGGAAACGGATCTGCGCATCCTCAAGCGCATGGAGGAGGAATCGGAGCGTTTCGGCCAGGCCGTCGGCCTCGATTCGGCCTCGACCTTCGAGTGCATCGTCGACCGCGACCGCTATTACTTCATGGAGGTCAACACCCGCATCCAGGTGGAGCATCGCGTCACCGAGCTGGTCTACAACCTCAAATTCACCAATCCCAAGGACAAAAAGGACTTCTTCATCGTCGAGTCGCTGGTCGAAGCCATGGCTCTGCTCGCCCTGCACAAGGAGCGCCTGCCCCGCCCCGAGCGCCAGCCCCGCTTCGGCGCCGGCGTCGAGGCCCGCCTCAACGCCACCGACGTCTCCCTCTCCCCGAGCGCCGGCGGCGTCATTCGCTACTGGTCGGAACCGATCGAAGGGGAGATCCGCGACGACCAGGGGATCTGCCTGGTCAATCCCGACACCGGCCATTTCATGCGCTACACCGTGGCCGGCGCCTACGACTCGAATATCGCCCTGCTCCTGACCAAGGGCGAGGACCGCCTCGACAGCTACCAGCACCTGGCCAAGGTGCTGCGCTCCACCACCCTCACCGGCACCGACCTGGCGACCAACCTGACCTTCCATTACGGCCTGGTCAACTGGTTCCTCAGCCGCAACGTCATGGCCAAGCCGACCACGCGCTTCGTCGTCCCCTACCTGACCATGGTCGGCAAGCTCAAGCAGGAAGCGAACAAGCTCGACGTGGTCTACGCCTTTCTGACCATGAAGAAGCACTTCGCCAAGCTTTACGGCGCCGATCCCGAAACGGCCAAGGCCATTTCCGAAACCCTCGACCGCAAGGGCACCCTGCTCACCCGGCCGATGGAGATTCTCCTTAACGATCCCCATCTCCTTTCCGGCTGGCTCAGCATCAACCGCAACAACCTGGAGATCAAAAACGGCAAGCTGACCTGGCTGCGCAACCCGCTGGTCATCCTTCAGGAAACCTACGAATATCTGCACATGAACTGGCGGGAAGGGGCGCCGGCGGCGGAAATCATCTGGTCCCACGACGACGAACTGCTGCAACGGGCGCTGCGTTTCTACGACGAACTGCGCAAGGTCTTCGGGCTGAAGATGGAGGAGTTCGTCAAGCTCAACGCCCTGCTCGGCATGGAGCAAGCGCAGGGGGGCTTCGATCAGGCCGCCTGGGAGCAGATCCAGGCCGCCCATCTCGGTTTCGAAATCGGCAACGAACTCCTCGGCCTCCTTTTCCTCATCGCCGACCGCACCAGCTTCTTCGACTTCAAGGTCGAGGAAAATCTGGAAGTCACCATCCCCGACTACCTCACCGACCTCGACTTGCAGGCGGCGATGAAAAAGGTGCTGGTCCCGCCGCCCGCCACCAAGGCCGACGAAATCGTCACCCCCGGCGGCGGCATGTACTACGCCCAGGAAGCCCCGGGCATGCCGCCTTTCGTCAAGGAAGGGGAACATTTCGAGAAGGGGCAGCCGCTCTTCATCCTCGAAGTCATGAAGATGTTCAACAAGGTACCCGCCCCCTTCTCCGGCACCGTCGACAAGGTGCTGATCGAAAACGCCGACGGCTGCATCGTGCAGAAGGGACAGCCGATCTTCAAGGTCACGCCGGACGAGAAATTCGTCGAGGTCGATTCCAAGGAAATCGAAAAGCTCAAGCGGGAAACGACCAACGACTACCTCAAGGCGATTCTCTAGGCATTGAAACAAAAAACGGGCCCCGGATCGCTCCGGGGCCCGCGCTTTCACAACCGGTGCGCCCCGAGGGGCGCACCGGTTTTTTCATTATCAAGATTTGTCTCGGCAAAAACCTTCATCCCAGGCTGATCAAAAATGCCCAGATGCAAGGCGCCCGAAATTCGAGGAGTGAGGCGTACCTGTAGGTACGTCGCAACGACGAGGATGAGGGCAACGCCGCAGATGGGCGTTTTTCATCAGCCTGTCAGGTAGCGAGGATGTAATCGTCCCCATCCACACTCTCGGAAGACCCTTCGAGGAAGGAGTCCTTGTGGACATCCTTGATGACCTGGACGACGCCGTGATTCACGGACCAGACCGTGCCGCAGACCCTGCATTCGAGAATGTCCGCGTAAAAGCCCTCGGAATGCAGGTCCACCGCTTTGAAGGATTGGTGTTTGCAGATCGGACACTTCATGGCGTTCTCCTTTCGTCGGGGTCGTGGGCCGGCGATCATTCACGGGCTTTTTTATAGAGTATAGGGAAAGACCTTCCCGGCGCAATAGGCCAAGACCGAAAAAAACCGCTAAAACGGGATGTTAAGCAGCGAAACCAGGTTTTCTGGAAATCTCCGCTGGTTGACGGACAGGGCGCGCACTCCGGCGCGTTCCTGTCCGCCGATGGAAAATCAAGGGATTAGCGATGCGCGGCGGGGCGTGCGAAGGGCCTCGGTCAGGGCGGGAAGAAAGGGGAGAGCGCCAGCGGAAAAAAGACCGGTCAGGAGCGGGAGGCGGGGGATCAAACCCTGTCAAGGTTAAATTTTCCCCGATCGTGGGCGCGACTCGCCTCAATAGCCGAGCAGGGGCAACTCGCAGGGGGGAATCAGTCCCCGCTCCTCGGCCCGCGCCAACAGGGTCGTCACCGCCGCCAGCCCATCCTCCCCGAGATCGAGGGAAAAGGGGTTGACGTACAACCCGATATGACTATCGATGACCGTATCCGCCAGTTCCTGGGCATGGTCCTTGATGTAGGGGCGGGAGAGCTCGGGATGGGCGAAGGCGAATTCGACGGAGCGCCGTAGCGCTTGGTCGAATTCCCGGATCAGTCCCGCGCCGAGGGAGCGTTTGATCAGGATGCCGCCGAGCGGGATCGGCCGACCGGTCGTCTCCTCCCACCACTGGCCGAGATCGAGGATTTTATGCAGACCCAGGGCCGGATAGGTGAAACGGGATTCGTGGATGATGACCCCGGCCGCCACCTCGCCCTCCGCCACGGCCTCCATGATCCGGTCGAAGGGCATGATCCGTACCCGATCGAAACCTTCGCCGTAAAGCTGCAAGAGCAGGTTGGCGGTCGTCAGCCGTCCGGGGATGGCGATGGGCCGTCCGCGCAGAGACGCCATATCCCCAGCTTCCCGAGCCACCACCAGCGGGCCGCAGCCGCGACCGAGGGCGCCGCCGCTGCGCAGCAGGGCATAGTCCCGACGCAGATGACCCAAGGCGTGATAGGAAACCTTGGTTATGTCGAGGGTTCCCGCCAGGGCCAGGGCATTGAGGGTTTCCACATCCTCCAACCGTTCCCGAAACTCGAAATCCCCCAGGAGAATACGCCGGTGGACCAGGGCATCGAAAATGAAGGTGTCGTTGGGACAGGGGGAATAACCGAGGGTCAGGGTCCGGGTCATGCGCTTTCCTTGCTGTCGTGCCAGCGGTTGAGCAACTCCTGCACCGCCCATTGCGCCGTCTCGGCGCCCGCCTTGAGATCCCAGCGCGCCAGGTCGCGGTCTTCCACCAGGTTGGAGATGCCGCGGATTTCGAGGAAGGGAATGTCGTGCAGGGCACAGATCTGGGCGATGGCGGCGCCTTCCATGTTTTCACAGATGCCGCCGGTGCGCGCGGCCAGGGCCGCGCCGGCGGCGAGGGTACCGGAACAGGTGGAGACAGTGACGAAGGGGCCGAAGGCCACCTGGGCGAAGCGCTCCCGCGCCGGGGAATTGAAGAGGTTGCGGACCTTTTCCAGCAGCCAGGGGCAGCAGGGATAACGGTTGTAATAGGACTGGTTGCCGCGTCGCGCCAACGGCAGGCCGAGGGCTTCCATATCGAGAAAGCCCTGCGGCGTGAGGGCGCCTTCGTCGCCGTGAATCTCTTCTCCGGCCACGGCCAGATCCCCCACCCCCAGCCCGGAACCGGGGAAAGCGCCGCCGCAGCCGAGAACGATCACCGCCGCCGGCCGATAGGTGGCGAGCAGCAGCGTGGTCGCGGCGGCGGCGTTGACCTTGCCGACGCCGCAGTGCATGAGGGCGACGCTACGCCCCAGGCGCGCACCGAGGTAGAGCTCGCGCCCGCCGCAATTGCGCACCTCGCAGGGGCTCAAAAAGCGGCGCAGCAGGCTGGTTTCCAGGGGAACGGCGGCGAGCAGGGCGATCATGGGCACCGGCGGAAATAGGAGGAAAACGGCACGGGGAGAGCGTCAGAGGAGCGGGATACGGGACGGCTCACGACTGATACCAGCCCTGGCGAATCAGATCGCGGCGCAAGGGAACCCCCTGATTGCGGACGATCCCCTGATACCAGAAGAGATCGCTGTCCGCGGGCGCTCCTTCCATTGGCGGATCGAGGCGCTTGCGCCGGTCGACCAGATTTTCCTGAAAGCGCTCGTCGCTTTCGGCGACGATCTCGCGGATCTTTTCGGCCAAGGCCGGCGCCGACCCGGCCATGACGAATTCGATCAGATCGCGCAGCCGCAGACCCTGGCGGTACTCCCAGAGATCCCCCTGAAAACCGGCGACGCACTCGCTGACGAAATCGCTCCAGTCGAGGAGCAGCCCGCCGAAATCTTCCTCGGCGAATTCCCCGTAGTCGGGATGCTCGCTCAGGAGCGCCTCGATCTGGTCCTGCTCCTTTTTCGAAAGGAAGAAAGCGAAATCGTCGGCGACCGGATACATATCGAGCAGGTCGCAGAGCTCCTCGCAGAAGCAGGCATAATCGAGCTCGCTCTCGCTCATCTGGGCGAAGGGCGCGGGGAGCGACTTGCGCGGCAGGCACATCAGCGACAGATGATCATGACCGCTGTCCGTGGGAAAGAGCAACTCGGGATCGTGACGGATGCCCCGGCTCGCCAACAGGTCGGTGATGCGCAGGTGATTGCCGGTGAAGCAGGTCAGAACCTTTTCCTCCGAATAGAAGACCTCGATCCCTTCCCGGTTGTTGGCCAGGCCGAAACCGACAAAGCCGTCGTGAATCAGCCGCGGCAGGTAAGGTTCGAGCGCTTCGAGAATCTCCGCTGTCGGCAGGTAGGGGGAATAGTAGATGGTCGGGGTGGGATTTTCCTCTTGCGAGGTCGCCACCTCGTTGTCGTAGTATTCGAGGATGAAAAACATCTCCTCGGGCAGGCGCGGCACCAGGGCGGCCAACAGGCCGGGAATCCGGTCGGCGTCGACCATGACCGAGAAACGATAGGAATCGGTGGTGTTTTCCAGGGGACCGAGGACATAGCCTTCGGTGTAGATCGGCACCGGGGTTCCGGGCGCCGGCGGCCAGAGGCGCAGGCCCAGGGGAAGTTGCAGAAACGGGGATGACAAGGGGAATCCTTTGTTCGATAGAATGATGCGCGAAGGTGCGGACGCCTGTTTAATCCGATGGTTCCACACTCGATTAAATTAGAGGATTCCCCCGAGAATGTCAACGGCCGCGCCTCGAAATGCCGCTCCGCGACCGGCGCTAAGTATCCGTTTAGTTTGGTTAAATGTTTTTATCTTAGTTAAATTAATTCTGTTGACAATATCCCTCGTTTTCGATATATCCGATTGGAATAAAACCACTTTTTGCTTTTACAGGGCTGTTCATGGAATACAAAATCGGCGCGAAAATAAAGAAGCTCCGCAAGGCGCGCAAGCTGACGTTGCAGGATGTCGCCCGCGAAACCGGCTTCTCCCCCGCGCTCATCTCGCAGATCGAAAATAACAACGTCTCGCCGCCCATCGCCACCCTCTCCAAACTGGCGCGCTTTTTCGACGTGAAAATGGGGCACTTCTTCGAGGAGGAAGAAGAAGAGCACAAGTACGAGGTGGTGCGCAAGGACGCCCGGCGGGTCATCAACCGGGTCATCTCCAAGGCCGGCACCGGCCACGGCTACACCTACGAAGCCCTCTCCTTCCGCAAGCACAACAAGAAGATGGAACCCTTCCTGGTGACCGTTTCCGAACGCGCCGGCGAGGAAACCCTCTACAACCACGAAGGGGAAGAGTTCCTGCTGATTATCAAGGGGCGGGCCGAAATCATCCTCGACGAAGAGCGGATCATCCTCGAAGAAGGGGACGCCGTCTATTTCGACTCCTCCCTCCGCCACCGGCTGCTCTCCTACGACGGCAACGAAGTTCAGGTGCTCGCCGTAGTCACCCGTTGATCAAGAACGCAAGGGGTGAGGCGTACCCCTCACTCCTCACCGATAAAAAGAAAGGTTTTCCGCGAATGAGCTCGTTCGAGAAAAAACCCCTGAGCGATTGGGAAGCGCTGGTCAAGAAGGAACTCAAGGCCGACAATCTGGAGAAACTGCAGTGGGACACGGCCGAGGGCATCCGAGTCAAGCCTCTCTATACCAAAGCCGATGTCGAGAAACTGGAGACCGCCGACACCCTCCCCGGCATCGCCCCTTTCGTGCGCGGGCCGATGGCCTCCATGTACGCCGGGCGCCCGTGGACGGTGCGTCAGTACGCCGGTTTCTCCACCGCCGAGGAATCGAACGCCTTCTACAAGCGCAACCTCGCCGCCGGCCAGCAGGGCCTTTCCGTCGCCTTCGACCTCGCCACCCATCGCGGCTACGATTCGGACCATCCCCGGGTGGTCGGCGACGTCGGCAAGGCCGGAGTCGCCATCGATTCCGTCGAGGATATGAAGATCCTCTTTTCCGACATCCCGCTGGACAAGGTTTCGGTGTCGATGACCATGAACGGCGCGGTGCTGCCGATCATGGCCAACTACATCGTCGCCGCCGAGGAGCAGGGGGTTTCCCAGGAGAAGCTGGCCGGGACCATCCAGAACGACATCCTCAAGGAGTTCATGGTCCGCAACACCTACATCTACCCGCCGGAACCCTCGATGCGGATCATCTCCGACATCATCGAGTACACCAGCAAATATATGCCCAAGTTCAACTCGATTTCCATTTCCGGCTATCACATCCAGGAAGCCGGGGCCAACAACGCCCTGGAGTTGGCCTTCACCCTGGCCGACGGCCTGGAGTACGTCAAGGCGGCGCTGGCCAAAGGGCTCGATGTCGACGCCTTCGCCCCGCGCCTCTCCTTCTTTTTCGCCATCGGCATGAACTTTTTCATGGAAGCCGCCAAGCTGCGCGCCGCCCGCTTCCTCTGGGCCGACCTGATGCAGCGGTTTCAGCCGAAAAACCCCAAATCGCTCATGCTGCGCACCCATTGCCAGACCTCGGGCTGGAGCCTCACCGAGCAGGATCCCTACAACAACGTCATCCGCACCACCCTCGAAGCCCTGGCGGCGGTTCTCGGCGGCACCCAGTCGCTGCACACCAACGCCCTCGACGAAGCCATCGCCTTGCCCACCGAGCAGTCGGCACGCATCGCCCGCAACACCCAGCTCATCATCCAGGAAGAATCGGGTGTGACCAACGTCATCGATCCCCTGGGCGGCTCCTATTATGTCGAATCGCTGACCGCCGCCCTGATCGATGAGGCGCGGAAGATTCTTGCCGAGATCGACGGACTGGGCGGCATGACCAAGGCCATCGAGTCGGGGATGCCGAAACTGCGCATCGAGGAATCGGCCGCGAAAAAGCAGGCGGCCATCGACTCGGGGCGGGAGGTCATCGTCGGCGTCAATAAGTATAAGTTGGCCAAGGAAGAACCGATCGACGTCCTCGATATCGACAACACGGCGGTGCGCGAAGGACAGATCGCCCGCCTGAAAAAGATGCGCGCCGAACGGAATGAAGCCGCCTGCCAAAAAGCCCTCGCCGCCATCACCGCCGCCTGCACGGACCAGCAACAGAATCTGCTCGGCCTGTGCGTCGAGGCCGCCCGTCTGCGCGCCTCGGTGGGGGAGATTTCCGACGCCATGGAAAAGGTCTTCGGCCGCCATCGGGCCGAAATCAAACTCGTTTCGGGAGCTTACGGATCGATTGTGGAAAAAGATCAGGATTTCGCTGCATTGAAAGCGCGCATCGACGCCTTTGCCGCCGCCGAAGGGCGCCGCCCGCGTATTCTCGTGGCCAAGATGGGGCAGGACGGCCATGATCGCGGGGCCAAGGTCGTCGCCACCGCCTACGCCGACGCCGGTTTCGACGTCGACATGGGGCCGCTCTTCCAGACCCCCGAGGAAGCGGCCAAGATGGCGGTGGAGAACGACGTGCACGTGGTCGGCGTCTCCAGCCTCGCCGCCGGCCACAAAACCCTGGTGCCGCAGCTCGCCGCCGAACTGAAGAAACTCGGCGCCGACGACATCGTCATCGTCTGCGGCGGCGTCATCCCCCGCCAGGACTACGACGAACTGCTCGCGGCGGGAGCCGCCCGCATCTTTGGCCCCGGCACCCCGATCACCGTCTCCGCCGTCCAGACCCTCGACGCCATCGAGGAAAAACGGCGGTAACAGGTACGAATCGTTTTGTTTTCCAGGTAGGGGCGACGCATGCGTCGCCCTTACGCGTATTAATGACCGTAGGGGCGACCCATGGGTCGCCCCTTGTACAGCGAACCGAGGTTTTTCTTGCACAAAACCCACAATCTCGCCGCAGGGGTGA
>CALJLX010000269.1 GCA_937982495.1 uncultured Desulfuromonas sp. | reverse complement strand
TTCCGCAGAATCTGCACGGCCATCCGGTTCCGGGCATCGCTGAGGGCTTTATGCTGTGATGTGACCTGCTCCTGACCAATCCGGCGAATCTCTTTTTCCGCATTTCTGAGAAGATCGTCCATCGTTTCCTGGATTTTTCGCGGAATCTCCTCATACAGGGACAGGTGATATTCCAGGGCGATGATCACGATCCACAAGGCATCGTCGTCGGGGATTTTCAGAGCTGTCTTGACCCTTTGCAGTCGCTCCTTTTCCTGGAGACTCAGGCTTTTTTTTCGCAGATCGGCCAGCATATCCTCGATGCCATTGATCGCTTCCGGCGCCCCCAGCCATTTCCCCGGCCCCTTGAACCGGTATTTGTGCGCCTCCGGGTCATCGATGTAGTCGCGATCGTCCGGGTCTTCCTCGTAGAGGTCATCATGGGCCATGTCGCACCGGAGCAATTCTTGCGCCCGTTCCTCCTCGGTTGGTTCCTCATATAATCTCACGCCGCACCTCCCGCGCTCAGGGCGCCCCGGGCTTCCCGCAGCCAGCGTTGCAATTCGATCGTCACCGAATATCTCAGCCCTTGCGCCTGCGACCAGGGGCCGGTCACGGCATCGACCACCCGCTCATGCAACTCCGGCAGGTAGGCCTCCCGGCAACCGGGGCGGGCCAGAAAATCCTTCCGCGTATTCGATTCGTTCCAGCGGACAAATTTCTGCTTCTCGCCGAAATACCCATTCATCACAACCGAGATCTGTTGCGCGTAATCCGCCAGCGGATTCGTCAGAAAATCCCGCAAGAGGATGATCGAGTCCTTGTCCCGATTGATCATCCAGTAAACCGACAACGCATGCCCGGTTTCGGTCAGCGCCCCCAACAGGAATTCCGCTTCGACGGCGAGGTGATGGGCAATGCCGGCGGGGAGGGAAACCACTACTTCCCGGTCCCGGTGGTCCGCCAGCAGGTCGACCAGCTGCATCCACCCGTCATGTACCCGCAGATCGATGCATTCGATGGGAAAATAGGAGTGAAACAGGCGATGAATGTCCGGATTGGACGTGTCCGCTTCGACGACGACGATCCGGTCCTGTCCGGACCGCGCAAGATGGTCGTCCAGGTAGACCTTGCAGGCCGTGGATTTGCCGACGCCGCCCTTTTCTCCGCTAAAAAGTGTCAGTGCCATGATCGATCCTTTCTTTTGGTTAGAGCTCCGCGTCGGGAACGTCCGATATGAAGCGTGCTTGATGGCTATGTGGTATCTGATGATTAATTGACGGTGAATTGATGGATTTGGTATCTCGATTATTTTGTATCGCACCAAGGGAAGATTTCGACAATTTCGTTGAAGAACAGACGGTCTTGCCCTTGGCCGCCGCCAGTTCCTCCAACCGGGCCAGCAATTGGGGATTGCCCCGCCACAGGGAATTGCTCGGATCCTTCAGAAACAGGGCCAAGAGCCCCTGGCCAAGCTCCGCGGTCATCTCGCCGATAATTTCCTTTTCGATGGTTTCGAGCTTTCGTCGTTGTTCCTGGATCGTTGCCAGGGATTTCT
>CALJLX010000268.1 GCA_937982495.1 uncultured Desulfuromonas sp. | reverse complement strand
CCCGGTTCCGGTTCCCCCCCCCGTTCCCGCGGGGCCCGCGCCGTTCCCTTCCGCCCCGGTGGTAAAAGCCCCCCCGCCAAGGCCGGGGGCCCCCCCGGCCCCGCTGCCGGAACCGCCGGTGGTCAAGACCGAACCGGTTCCGCCGCCGCCCCCGGCTCCGGCGCCCAAGCCGGAACCGACGGTGACGAAGAAGGCCGCCGAGCCCGCGTTGCGTCTGGGCTTGCCCGGCGAGCGCGACGAAGTCTATCTGGTGCCTTTTACCACGGTCATGGTTCCCGATGCCGTAGTCGAGACGATTTTCGACCGCTTTGTCGAAGCGATGAACGCCGACGGGTTGGCGGAGCGCTATAACTTCGTCATCCTCAAGGGCGGGCTCGATTCGGTGGACAGCGACTGGCGTCGCGATCATGATTATGTGACCGGAGAGGTTTTCGGCTATGTGGAGGAGTCGGGCTGCTGCTCCACCGATATCCGCGCCAAGTCGCGGGTCTTCTTCCATCGCGCCGGCAGCGATGCTCCGGTGCTGCGTCACGAGTATCCGGTCAAGACCTTCTTCGATCACGATTATTCGACTATCGACAAGGAGCGCCGCAAGCTTGCCGAGCTCATCGCCGACGAACTGGCCGCCAAGGTGCGCGCGGCCCTGGGCGGTTCCTGATCTCCCACCGATTTTTTGCAGATTACCCTTGACATTCCCCCTCCCCTGATTATATTTAGCCCTGCTGTTAGCACTCATCGGAAGCGAGTGCTAACAGCAGGGTCCCCCAAGAGGTCCGAGCCGCCGTGGTTCCAACGGTATCAGACGTCTTTTTTATTTTCCGCTTTCTATCGGGAGCCTCCCGAAAACTTTATCCAACAGGTCAGAAAGGAGAAGTACATGAACATCAGACCGCTGCAAGATCGTCTCATCGTCAAGCGCATCGAAGAGGAAACCAAAACCGCCGGGGGCCTGATTATCCCCGACACCGCCAAGGAAAAGCCGCAGATGGGTGAGATCGTCGCCGCCGGCAACGGCAAGAAGACCGATGACGGCAAGGTTCTGCCCTTGGATGTGAAGGTCGGCGACAAGGTGCTCTTCGGCAAATATGCCGGCACCGAAATCAAGGTCGAAGGGAAGGAATACCTGATGATGCGCGAGGACGATATCCTCGGCGTCGTCGAGAAGTAATTTCCCCTTAACCCCTTAACATTTCAATCACGCGACAAGGAGATAGAGAGTAATGGCAGCCAAAGAAATCAAGTTTTCCCAGGACGCCCGCAACAGCATCCTCAAAGGGGTCAACCTGCTGGCCGAAGCCGTCAAGGCCACCCTCGGTCCCAAGGGCCGTAACGTCGTCATCGACAAATCGTTCGGCGCGCCCCTGATCACCAAGGACGGCGTCACCGTCGCCAAGGAGATCGAACTGGAGGACCGCTTCGAGAACATGGGCGCCCAACTGGTCAAGGAAGTCGCTTCCAAGACCTCGGACGTCGCCGGCGACGGCACCACCACCGCCACCGTACTTGCCCAGGCCATCTACCGTGAAGGCGTCAAACTGGTTTCCGCCGGGCACAACCCCATGGAGATCAAGCGCGGCATCGACAAGGCCGTGGAAGCGGCCGTGACCAGTCTGAAAGAGCTGTCCAAGCCGATCAAGGATCACAAGGAAATCGCCCAGGTCGGCACCATCTCGGCCAACAGCGACGAAACCATCGGCAACATCCTCGCCGAGGCCATGGAGAAGGTCGGCAAGGAAGGGGTCATCACCGTCGAGGAAGCCAAGTCGATGGAAACCACCCTGGAGACCGTCGAAGGGATGCAGTTCGATCGCGGCTACCTCTCCCCCTACTTCATCTCCGACCCGGACCGCATGGAAGCCGTCATCGAAAACGGCCTGATCCTCATCTACGACAAGAAGATCAGCAACATGCGCGACCTGCTGCCGATTCTTGAGCCGGTCGCCAAGCAGGGCCGTCCCCTGCTGATGATCGCCGAGGACGTCGAAGGCGAGGCGCTGGCCACCCTGGTGGTCAACAAGCTGCGCGGCACCCTGAACATCGCCGCCGTCAAGGCTCCCGGCTTCGGCGACCGCCGCAAGGCCATGCTCGAAGACATCGCCGTTCTCACCGGCGGCACCGTGATCTCCGAGGACATGGGCCACAAGCTGGAGAACGCCACCCTCGACATGCTCGGCACCGCCAAGCGCATCGTGGTGGACAAGGACAACACCACCATCATCGACGGCGCCGGCGACGAAGCCGCCATCGCCGCCCGGGTCAAGGCGATCCGCGCCCAGATCGAGGAAACCACCAGCGATTACGACCGCGAGAAACTCCAGGAGCGGCTCGCCAAACTGGTCGGCGGGGTTGCCGTGGTCAAGGTCGGCGCGGCCACCGAAACCGAAATGAAAGAAAAGAAAGCCCGGGTTGAAGACGCCCTGCACGCGACCCGCGCGGCCGTGGAAGAAGGCATCGTCCCTGGCGGCGGTGTCGCCCTGATCCGTGCCATCGCGGCGGTCGAGAAGGTCGAGCTGGAAGGCGAGCAGAAGTTCGGCGTCAACATCGTCAAGCGCGCTCTCGAAGAGCCGCTGCGCCAGATTGCCGCCAACGCCGGCCTCGAAGGCTCCATCGTGGTCAACGAAGTCATGAAGAAGGGCGGCGCCTACGGCCTCAACGCCGCCACCGACGAATACTGCGACATGATCGAGGCGGGGATCATCGACCCGACCAAGGTCACCCGCAGCGCCCTGCAGAATGCCGCTTCCGTGGCCGGTCTGATGCTGACCACCGAAGCCGCCATCGCCGACGCGCCCAGGAAGGAAGAAGGCATGCCCGCCATGCCCGGCGGCATGGGCGGAATGGGTGGCATGGGCGGAATGATGTGATCTGATTCCCCCAGGCTGAAGTAAAAACGCCCCCCGTTCCTTAGTTGGAGCGGGGGGCGTTTTTGTGGGGAGGGTCAGGAGGTGCGGTTGTGGCAGCCGTTGCAGGCGGTCGGCCCTCCTTCTTTTTGATGGCAGTCCTTGCAGATTTTGTGGAAGAGGTCGCGCCCCTGAGGCGGTCCTTTGCCCAGTTCATGGCAACCATGGCAAGGGCCGGATTCGACCCCTTTGTGGTGGCAGACTTCGCAGCTTTGCGCCCGCTCCTGATGGAGTTCGTGGGGGAAGGGAACGGTACCCATGCGCGGCGCGGGCAGGTCGATCCGTTCCGGACCCTCGGCCAGAACCGGGGGGGCGGCCAG
>CALJLX010000267.1 GCA_937982495.1 uncultured Desulfuromonas sp. | reverse complement strand
ATGGTGATTCGTGACTGGAGTTCAGACGTGTGCTCTTCCGATCTCTCCGCCTCAGCCAGGATGCCGATACCTATAATTATCCCCCCTCGCGCAAAGACTTTGAAACCCGTCTGACCCTGGAGCAAAACCTGTACGATCCGGATGTCGGCTATGGGGTAAAGCGGGCGGAAAAAGGGGCGGCCCGGGCTGTGGCCGGGTTGCGGCAAACGCAAGAAGAGGTCGCCTTCGATGCCTTTCGCGCCTATCTGGAGGTACGACAGGCCCAGGCCGCCCTGGCCTGGGTGGAAAGTTCCCGGGCCGAGGCCGCCGAAATCCTGCGCCTGGCTCGGGAGCGGCAAGCCGCCGGGGTCGGTCTGAAGGCGGATGTTCTCCGCGCCGAGGCACAACAGGGGCGCAGCGAGCGGCTGGCCGTCGCCGCCAAGAAGGATCTGCGCCTCGCCCGACTGGGCCTGGGGCTGGCCCTGGGCCGGGAGGGCGAAGAAGTGGAGATCGCCGATTCCTGGGACTTTCCCCCTCCTCCCCCCGAACTCTCCTCGGCGACCATGGCGCGGGCCGACCTGGAAGCCTTGGCCTTGAGTGTCGACGAGGCCGAGCTCGGCTATCGCCAAGGTCGCGCCGCCTATCTGCCCCGCCTCGGCTTGAGCGCCGGCTATGCCTTGCACGATGAAGAGTTGCCCTTCGGCGCCGATGCTGCGGCCTGGTCGGTGCGGGCCGGGCTGAACTGGGAGCTGTTCGACGGCTTCCGGCGTTCGCATCGGCTGGAGCAGGCCGCGGCCGAACGGCAGGCGCGGAGCGCGCGCTTGCGGGAAGCGTCGCGGCAGGCCCGTTTTCATTTGGAGGAAGCGCGTCTGCGGGCGCGGGAGGCCGGGGAAGAGAAGGTCGTTGCCGCGAAGGAACTGGCCGCCGCCGGGGAAAGCCGGCGCCTGTTGCTGGAACGCTACGAAGCGGGGCTGGAAGATCTCTCGACCTTGCTGGCGGTCCAGGAAGCCCTCGATCGGGCGCGCTTCGAAAGCGTCGCCGCCGCCAGCCGGGAACTGCTGGCGACGGGCATGATCGCCTATCGCAACGGCACTTTTATGCAAACCCTGGGCATTGCTGGGGAGGATAAATAATGAATGGGTGGACAGCTGTCGGTATCGCGCTTTTCATACTCATGATGTCCGGCTGCGGCGAAACCGGCGACAGGCCGCTGAGCTCCCCGGAGGTCGAATCGATCGCAGGGCTGACTCTGGCGGCGGCGGAAGTCACCCCGCTGGCGGCGGGGGAGGCCTATGTGGCGACCCTGGAAAGCTCTGATCGCGCGACCCTGGCCGCCCGGCTCGACGGTCGGGTGGCGCGATTGATGGTGCGGGCGGGCGAGCGGGTGGAAAGCGGCCAGTTGCTCGCCGTCATCGCCGACCATGGGGCGGCCGAACGGGGGCGGGAGGCCGAGGGCGCCCTGGCCGAAGCCCGCAAGGCGGCGTCCGCCGCCGAGGCGCGCCTGCGCCTGGCGGAACAGACCGAGGCCCGCTACCGTCGGCTATTCGAACGGGAAGCCCTGACCGCCCAGGAGTTCGACCGGGTGCGCGCCGAACTGGACGTGGCCCGTCAGTTACAGGCCGCCGCGCAGGCGGCGATTTCCCGGGCGGCGGCGACGCGGGACGGTGCCGACGTGGCCCTTACCCACAGTCGAATCAAGGCCCCCTACGCCGGGGTCGTCGTTTCGCTGCTGGTCAAGGAGGGGGGGACGGTCTTCCCCGGCACCCCGTTGCTTACGCTCGACCGGGCCGGGCGTGCCTCGGCCCGGGCCGATCTGCCCGAATCCCTGGCGAATCAGATCGACCTCGACAACGCCTTCTCCGTGGAAATTCCGGCCTTGGGGCGGGAGTTGGCGGGCAGAGTTCGCGAAGTGGTCCCCGCCGCCGATCCGGCGAGCCGGACCTTTCAGGTAAAGATCGAGCTGGCGACGGACGAGACCCTCCCCGCCGGCCTCTTCGCCCGGGTCCGGCCCGAGGACGGCGACACGGCGGCGCTCTTGATTCCGGCGGCGGCGCTGGTGCGGCGCGGCCAGCTCGAGGGGATCTACGTCGTCGACGGGGGCCTCCTCCGTTACCGGCTGGTGCGCACCGGCCGAGTCGTCGGCGAGCGGGTGGAGATCCTCTCCGGCCTGCGTCCGGGCGAAACCCTGGTGGTCGACGGCGCCGGACGGGCGAAGCACGGCGCCCGGGTGGAGGAGTAGGAAATGAGCGCCAAAAAGCACGCCCTGCCGACCCGCATCGTCGACCGCTTCCTCGACGGCAACCTGTCGGT
>CALJLX010000266.1 GCA_937982495.1 uncultured Desulfuromonas sp. | reverse complement strand
CACCGAGATCTACACTCTTTCCCTACACGACGCTCTTCCGATCTGCTGCACCGCATCCGCCTCTTCGGCATCGTGCTCGGCCGAATCCGTGCCGCGTATCGGGATTACTGATATGGGTGGAAGCCATACCGCACCGGCGGCTGGTCATCCGCGCGGACATCTGCTATAACCCGTGTCTATGAAGACCCGTGACCGCATCATCGCCGCCGCCATCGACCTGTTCAACGAACAGGGAACCAAGGGCGTCACCACCAACCACATCGCCGCCGCCGTCGGCATCAGCCCCGGCAACCTCTATTACCATTTCCGCAACAAGGAAGACATCCTCCGCGCCATCTTCGAGCAGATGGACGCCTACGGCCTCGAGCAGTACCAGGCGATTGGCGTCTCGGTGCCGCCCGGCACGCCGGCGGCGATGGAGCGCACCTTCGTGATGATCCAGGAATACAACTGGCGCTACCGGTTTTTCAAACGGGAGCTGACCGCGCTGATCATGAACGATCCACTGCTCAGGGATCGTTTCCGGCGGACGCACCACGGGCTGCTCGCCCTCATCCGGCAATCGAACGATTGCGCCGTTGCCGCGGGTGTTCTCAAGCCGATGACGGACCGGGAGATGTCCCTCTTCACGGAAACGATCTGGATGGTGGCCCTGTTCTGGCTCAACTATCTGGAAGTTGGGGGCGAAGAGGTGAACGAGGCCACGCTTGGGCGGGGGATCGATCTGCTGCGGCAGCTTATCGCCCCTTATCTCACCGAACGGGCGCGGGCGGAACTCACCGCCAAAGGCGAGCTCCACGAGCTTTAGCCGAAGTCCCGCGAACGACCGACTCCCCGAACCTACCTTTCTTTTTTCCCGCCCGACATTTCCGCCGCGTTAATACGGTTGCGCCGGGCGGTGAACTCTGCGATATTACCCCGTTGAACAGAGACACATTGGCGTGTTTTTCATAGGAGGTCCCAATGGCGCGACGCGACGACGTAAAGAAGGTGCTCATCATCGGTTCCGGTCCGATCATCATCGGCCAGGCCTGCGAATTCGACTATTCCGGCACCCAGGCCTGCAAGGCCCTGCGCAAACTCGGTTACTCCATCGTCCTGGTCAACTCCAACCCGGCGACGATCATGACCGACCCGGGGATGGCCGACGCCACCTACATCGAGCCCTTGAACGTCGCCCGCCTGACCGAGATCATCGAGAAGGAGCGTCCCGACGCCCTGCTCCCCAACCTCGGCGGCCAGACCGCCCTCAACCTCTCCAGCGAACTGGCCCGCCTCGGCATCCTCGACAAGTTCGGAGTGCGGGTGATCGGCGTCAACCTTGACGCTATCAAGCGCGGGGAGGACCGGGAAACCTTCAAGCAGACCATGGAGGGGCTCGGCATCGAGTGCGCCCGCAGCGATATCGCCCACACCCTGGATGAGGCGAAGGACGTCCTCGCCCGCATCGGCCTGCCGGTGGTCATCCGCCCCGCCTACACCATGGGCGGCACCGGCGGCGGCTTCGCCTACAATCTGGAGGAGTTCGAGACCATCGTCAGTCGCGGCCTCGCCGCCAGCCCGGTGAGCCAGGTGCTCATCGAAGAGTCGATTCTCGGCTGGGAAGAGCTCGAACTGGAGGTGGTGCGCGACGCCAAGAACCAGAAGATCACCGTCTGCTTCATCGAGAACGTCGACGCCGTCGGCGTCCATACCGGCGATTCCTTCTGCACCGCGCCGATGCTCACCATCGATGCCGACCTGCAGGCGCGCCTGCAGGAATACGCCTACCGCATCGTCGACGCCATCGAGGTGATCGGCGGCACCAACGTCCAGTTCGCCTACGATCCCAAGAGCGGCCGGGTGGTGGTCATCGAGATCAATCCCCGCACCTCCCGCTCCTCGGCCCTGGCCTCCAAGGCCACCGGCTTCCCCATCGCCCTGGTCTCGGCCCAACTCGCCGCCGGGCTGACCCTCGACGAGATCCCCTACTGGCGCGACGGCACCCTGGACAAATACACCCCCTCGGGGGATTACGTGGTGGTCAAGTTCGCCCGCTGGGCCTTCGAGAAGTTCAAGGGGGTGCACGACAAGCTCGGCACCCAGATGCGCGCCGTCGGCGAGGTGATGAGCATCGGCAAGAACTACAAAGAGGCGCTGCACAAGGCGATCCGCTCCCTGGAGAACGGTCGTTACGGCCTCGGTTTCGCCAAGGATTTCAACAAGCGCTCTCTGCCGGAACTGCTGGAACTCCTCGCCGAGCCCTCCAGCGAGCGCCAGTTTGTACTCTACGAGGCGCTGCGCAAGGGCGCCGATATCGACATGCTCTATGCCAAGACCTTCATCAAGCCCTGGTTCCTGCAGCAGATGAAGGAACTGGTCGAGCTCGAAGAGGAAATCCTCAAACACAAAGGGAGCTTGCCCCCCGATGCCCTGCTGATCCAGGCGAAAAAGGACGGCTTTGCCGACCGCTACCTGGCGCAGATTCTCGGCGTGAGCGAAGAGGCGATTCGCGCCAAGCGCACCGCCCTCGGCATGGTCGAGGCCTGGGAGGCTGTGCCGGTGAGCGGGGTGGAAAATGCCGCCTATTATTTCTCCACCTACAACGCCCCCGACTCGGTCGCCGTTTCCGACCGCAAGAAGATCATGGTGTTGGGCGGCGGCCCCAACCGCATCGGCCAGGGGATCGAATTCGACTACTGCTGCGTCCATACCGCCTTCGCCCTGCGCGAGGCCGGGTACGAGACGATCATGGTCAACTGCAACCCCGAGACCGTCTCCACCGACTACGACACCTCGGACAAGCTCTACTTCGAGCCGCTGACCGTCGAGGACGTGCTCGCCATCTACGAGAAGGAGAAGCCCGAGGGGGTGGTGGTGCAGTTCGGCGGGCAGACGCCGCTGAACATCGCCCGCCAGCTCGAAGCGGCGGGGGTGCGCATCCTCGGCACCAGCCCGGCGACCATCGACCAGGCCGAGGATCGCGATCTCTTCAACCAGACCATGGTCAAGCTCGGCATCCCCCAGCCCGAATCGGGGATGGCGGCGACCGAGGCCCAGGCCCTGGAGATCGCCGCGCGCATCGGCTATCCGCTCATCGTCCGCCCCTCCTTCGTCCTCGGCGGCCGGGCCATGGAGGTGGTGCATGATGAAGCCATGCTGCGCGAGTATCTGCAGAAGGCGGTGGAAATTTCCCCCGAGCGGCCGATTCTCATCGACCGCTTCCTGCAGAACGCCATCGAGGCCGAAGCCGACGCCATCGCCGACGGTAGCGAAGCCTTCGTCCCGGCGGTGATGGAGCACATCGAGCTGGCCGGGGTCCATTCCGGCGATTCGGCCTGCGTCATTCCCCCCGTTTCCATCCCGGCCAGGCATATCGCCACCATCGAGGAGTACACCCGGCGCATCGCCGTGGAGATGGGGGTG
>CALJLX010000265.1 GCA_937982495.1 uncultured Desulfuromonas sp. | reverse complement strand
CCAGGCATTGAACCCATGCCAGAAAATCTGCTGCACCCGCCAGCCCGTGGGATTCATGCCGAAGAAGGCATGATCGAGCAGAAAGCTCAACTCCCGCAGCGGCCGCCCGGAATAGCCGTTTTCCCAAAACCCCGCCCAGGAACGGACATCGGCATTCTCGACAATCACCGGAAAGTCGTCATAGGTCCAGGCATGCCCAAAGGTCTGGGCATAGAGGGCGAAAGCGAGGGAAAGGAGGATGAGCAGAGGGAGAAGGGCTCGAAAGATCGGAATGAATTTCGCCATGCGGCAAGCTCACAGGGTTTCCGCGAGGGTGGCGGCTTCGCGTCTGAAAGATATCTCAAGGAAAAGCAGTATAGTATTTTTTACCACATCTGCTACATGGGCAAGTTCATACAAATTGTAAATTGAATTGACAATTTGCAAAGAGACGGGCGGCCGCTTTCAATCCCTCCCATTTCACAACAGCTCCATCATCTTCTTTCTGCGATCAGCGCAAGCTTGTAGCCGCAATCGAAATAATTGAAATACAGATAGGCATACGCCAGCGGGAGCAGCCACGGGCGCGCGCCGCCAGCTTGAATCTCCGGGCGGAAAACCCCGCCCCGATCCTTGGGCTTGTTCTTCTTCAGCCATTCCAGCAAGGGCTCGTTCGATGTCTGCCCCAATAGTCGCCGTTTGAGGGGGGCCGGATTCAGGCCGTAGGTCCATTGTTCCCGGATCTTGAAGCCGTTGGCCGCGATCAACCCGGCCAGCGAAGCTCCCGTGAAAAAGTTGATGTGGGCCGGAGGCCGGTTGACCATCCAGTCCTCCAGGCCGAGGCGGATGTTCAAGGCCCGGTAATTGGGCACGGAGACCATGGCGAGAAGCCCGCCTGGGCGCAGGATTCTGGCGATTTCCCTGGTGGTCGCGGCCGGGTCGAGCAGGTGTTCGTAGGTCGCGGCGGTGAAAACCACATCGAAGGCGCCGTCGGCGATCCCCTGCTCCTCCAGGGGGCCGACAAGGAATTTGAGATGCGGCCCCCGCGCCAGTTTCGCCACCTCGGGATTCAAGTCGGAACCATACAGCTCGAAGCCCCGGTCGTAGCCGGCGTTGAGAAACCCGCAATCCCCGCAGCCCAGATCGAGCAATTTGCCGGTCGGACAGTAGGCCTCGATCTTCCGGTAACACAACTCGAAAAAGGCCGCCTTGAAGGCGCTCTGGCCGTGATAGTAGTCGGCGTTCAGCGCGAGGGCCGCGTAAAATTCGGCGAGGTCCGTCGCGGTCGGCCGGGGAAAGACGTAGGCCAGGCCACAGTCGCGGCAGCGCACGAGCGTGTCCCCGAGAATGGTCCGGTCATAAGCGGCGCCCCGCGCGCGACAGGCCGGACAAAGCGCTTCTTCCAGGGAAAGGGGCATCCGTCGTCCTTTCGCCGCCACCCTCAGCGGGGCAGCATGTATTTGAAAAAGTTCGTGGACTTGACCAGCCGGAACAGGGTCGGCGCGATGCAGTTTTGGCAGATCCGATGCGGGCGCCGCCCGGCGCGGAACGCTTCGCGGTACTCCCGATAGCGGGGGGAGTTCCAGATGTCCATGAAATCCGTCCGCCACAGGTTGCCGATGGTCGTCTCTTGACTGGCGGCGAAGGAACAGCAGAGGCGGACATCCCCGTCCACGGAGACGTACACCGAGGTCCAGGGCATGAGACAAACGGCGGAGGCCGGATCGGGACTACTCTCCAGCCTGTACTTGGCCCAGACTGACTCGAAGTCGCGGAACAGGGTCGGCAGATTGGTCGCCACCTTCAAAGCCGCGGCCTTGCGCGCTGCGCCTTCGAGCACCGCCTTGAACGCCTCCCGGTCCATGTTCCCGACGAGGCGTTCCACCGTCGCTGCGTCGACGTAGGCCTCGTTGGCCAGATCGATCGGTTGAAAGTAGATGGCGTCCACGCCATGGTCGGCGCACAGATCGAGCACCTCGGGGATTTCCCGAAAGTTGTCGCCCTGCATGACGAATTGCAGCCGCACCAGGGGCGCGCGGCTGCCGAGTTCCTGCTTGGCGCGCTGGATATGGCGCAGGCCTTCGAGCACCCGATGATGAAGATCGCGACGGCGGATCGCCAGATAGGTGGCCGGATCGGTGCTGTCGATGGAGCCCTTCAACAGGGAGAGCCCGCTTTGCACGATTTCCCGAGCCAAATCCGGGGTAATCACGGTCAGGTTGGAGGTGGTGATGGTCCGCGCGCCACGCTCGTGGGCATAACGGATCATCGCCGCCATCTCGGGATGCAGAAAGGGCTCGCCCAGGCCGCTGAGGGAAATCGTCAGCGGCCGGATGCGGTCGAAGATCGTTTTGAACTGTTCCAGGGGCAGGTGCCGGGGCTGCTCGATCAGCGCCGGATGCGCGCACATGACGCACTGCAAGTTGCAATGGGTCGTCACTTCGAGCTGCATGTGGATGGGTCCGGTTTTCATCCGCGCGGGGTGGCCGAGATTGGCCCAGAGAGTCCGGCAATATCTGGCGATTTTCATGATGCTCGCGATCTTCATGGCCCACCGAACCGATCGGGGGGGAGGGGTTTGGATTTGTCGAACAGGAGAAAACACCCCCCGCCCAGGGAATAGACCATCTGAACGAACCGGGCCAGAAACGCCAGGGCCAGGGCCTGTTCGCCACGGAGGCCGACCTGGAGATAAAAGAACACGCAGGCGCTCTCCGCGATGCCGAGGGCGTTGAAGGAAACCGGCAGCAGGGAAATCAGATAAATCAGGGGCGTCACCGCCGCCACCTCCCAGAACGTCAGCGGTAGATGCAGGGCGCGGGCGTAGGTGTACTGGGCGGCGAAACCCAGCAGGTAATAGAGCAGGGAAAAACCGCAGGCATCGGCCAGCGCGGCGTGCCGGTGCCGGTAGCACAACGCGGCCTCGGCCAGTCGCGTCATCCCGTGGACGAGCTTGCCGCGCCAACCCACGCCGACGCCGGATGACCGCGCCAACCGGCGCGCCAACGGCTCCGCGCCCGCCAGCACCCCGCCCAGGACCACCAGGGCCAGCAGCGCCAGCGCCCAGAAGGCCGCATAAAGCTCCCCGGTCGGCAAGAGCTGGGGATGCGCGACGACGCCGGACATGGCGCAGGCCAGCAGCACGAAAAATCCCGCTGTCCGCTCCGCCACGACACTGGCCAGGATCGCGGCGGTGTCGCGGTAATGGCGCACCCAGCCGACCCGCGCCAGATCCCCGCCGATGTTGGAGGGGAGAAAGTTATTGGCGAAGGCGCCGATCCAATAGACTTTGACAAGCTCGCCCAACGGCGGGTTCAGGCCCTGGGGCCGCAACAGCACCCGCCAGCGCAGGGCCGCCACCCACAGGGCCAGAAGAAATAAGAATCCGTTGACCAGCAACAGCCAGGGGTTCACCGCCAGCAGCATCCGCGCCCCGGCCCGCCAGTCCACCCAGAACAGCAGCAGCGCCAGCAGGCTCAAACCGAAAAGGAGCTTCATGCCGGATTTTCGACTGACCATCGCCATGTCCCGAGCTCACTGCCCCCGCGGTTTTTCGCCGATATACACCAGATGGCGCAACTGCCGTTTGCGAAGCTTGTCCCACAATCCGCGCCACAGTGTCCTCTCGCAACGACAGGACGCGCCGCACTCGGGACAACCCAGACGGTAATTCTTGGCGGCCCCCCGGAGATAACCCAGGTACAGCCTGACATCGGGCCAGAGGATGACGGCTTGGCACAGGCGGGTCGCCAGCCCCCGGCGCGCGAAAAGCTCGCGCAGCGAAGCTTCCGTGAACGACCGCACGTGCTGGGTGCGGTGGAAGCGACAGCCGCAGGCGCCGCAAACGACCTTGCCCCGCTCCAGGTCTTCCCGGAACGGCACGGTGACGATCAACTTCCCCCCCGGCGCCAGGGCCTCGATCATGGCGCCGAGATACATGGGAAGGTCGGCATCGAGCAGATGTTCCACGGTTTCCAGACAAAAAAGGACATCGACGGAAGCCGGCGGGAACGGTACCTCGCCCGGACTCGGGCAAACCCGCGCCTCCCGAAACAGGGGGTTTTCCCCCAGGCGCCGGTTCAGGGCGGCCACCGAATCGGCGGAGAGATCGGCCCCCGAGCAGGCGATCCCGGCGGCCAGCAGATGTTCGAGGAAATGCCCCGGTCCGCAACCCAGATCGACCACCCGCCCTTCGACCGCGATGTGCCGGCGCACGAAGCCGAGCACGGCGCGCCCCCGCTGCTTGCCGAAATAGGAATTTTCCAGGGCCGTGCTGGTGCCGAGGCGGTTCCAGAAGGCCGCGATGCTCTCTTTATCCCATACGATTTCATGCGGCGTAACGCCCATGGCCCCATCCATTTCTTTCGTCGGTTCGGTCGTCGCGGAGGCAAAGAAGCGCCGGCCCGTCATTTGTAGGCGGTGAAGTGCACGATGGAAGCGTAGCCGAGCCAGGCGCAGGGGAAGACGATGGGGGCCACGGCCAGGTTGAGCGCCACGTTCTGCCCGGAGAACCGTTCCTTGACGAAGGGCGGAAAATCGCCCGCCAGCAGATAGTTGCGCACCGAGCCCTGCCAGGTGGTCGGCGCCGGCTGAAGATGCAGCTCGACCCTGGAAAAGCCCGCCTCGCGCAACAGCCGGATCAGCAGCTCCTTGGAGAAGAAGGTCAGATGCCGGGGGAGGTGATAGATCTTCCAGTAGCGGCCGAAAACCAACCGTTCCAGGGCGTCGACGCAGGGGGTCTCCCCCGTCAGCACCCCATCCGGGCGCAGCAGGCGACAGATCCGCGCCGCCAGGCCCTTCGGATCGGGCACATGCTCGATGACGTGATTCAGGGAAATCACGTCGAATTGCCCGTCGGGCATATCCCACTCCTCCATGGTGGCGCAGTGGACCTCGAAACCGCGCTCCCGGGCGATTTGCGCGGCATGGGGCACCGGCTCCAGGCCCTGGCAGCGGAATTCCGGCATGGCCGCCAGCTCGGCCAGCAGATCGCCGGTGGCGCAGCCGACATCGAGAAAATCCACCGGCCGCTCGAAACACGCGGCCAGTTTGCGATATTTTTCCAGGCGCGGCGCGACGAGAAAACGCCGGCGGATCTTTTGCATCAGCGACGAGCCCACGGTTTTATAGGGTTCGTAGGCTTCGGTGTAATAGCGGAGAATCTCGGCGAAGGGCGGCCGGGGGTTCTGGAACAGCAATCCGCACCCCCGGCAGCGGGAGACGAAGAACCGCCCCGGCAACTGGTACTCGTAGTCGCCGGCCTCGAACAGCACCTCATAAGCCCCGGCCCCGCAGACGGGACAGGGCACCGCTTCCGTCGCCTCGGCGGCCCGGAACGCCTCACTGGTCATAGCGCGCCTTCACTTTTTGATATTTGGGATTGACTTCATGGGTGCGATGCAGCGAGAGGATGCCCACCTCCCCGGTCTTTTTCAGTCCATGCAGGACGCGCCGCGACTTTTCCTCGTCGTCGATCTGGCCGTCCATCCGGCCGGCCACCGTTTCCGGATGGGGATAATAAGGAAAGAAGGTGACGTTGGTCACTCCGGCCCGGACCAAGACATCGACCGATTCCCGGAAGTCCTCGAAGGTTTCCGTGGGGAAGCCGACAATCGCCTGGCTAACGATCACCAGTCGTGGATAGGCGCGCTTGCAGGCCGCGACGATTTCCAGGAACTGCTCCCGCGTATAGCGCCGCCCCATCAGCTCCAGAATCCGGTCGCTGCCGCTCTGCAAGGGGATCATGAAGGATTTGATCCGGCCGCCGCGCAGAATGTCGCAAAACTCGTCGAGGTAGCGGTAGAGAAAATAGGGATGGATGCCGTCGATGTTGGAAATGACCACCGAGGGCTCGGCGTCGAGGATCGCCCGCAGCAGTTCGGGCAGCCGCCGGCCGCGATCCACCCCCCAGGCGCCGGGGGAATCGGCGGTGACGAACAGCTCGCGGTACCCCGCCGCCACCCCGGCCCGCACCTCCTTGAGGCATTGCTCGATCGGCTTGCTGACCACCCGATAACCGATGGCCCGGCACTCCACGCAGAAGGTGCAATGGGGCTGCTCGCAGCCCCAGCCGATCCGCAGGTACCAATGCTTGCGCGACAACCCCATCCCGGCCCCGACGATGTTGCCGACGTTGCGCAGCAGATTGCGCCAGAACACCGGCCGCAAGGAAAAATTATCCTTGAGAAAGTAGCCGATGGACACCAGGGACGGCAGCTTTTGGGTGTGATCCGCCTGTTCGAACAAGAGATTTTCGTCCCGCTCCAGGGTGTCGAGGGCGTAACCCGCGTCGGCCAGGGCGGCGTTGATGTCCGTCAGATCCACGGTATTGATGGCCGTCCCCGGAAAAATCTCCCGTAATCGGGCCGGGTTGATTCCCGGCAGGCAGCCGGTGACCAGCAGCTCGGCGCGGGGAAACTCCCGTTGCATCCCTTCAATTTCCGCCATGGCGATGTCTTCGGTCCGCTTCACGAAGGCGCAGGTGTGCAGGCAGATGAGATCGGCGTCTTTCGGCTCCCCGACCGGTCGCCAGCCATTCTTGGCGAAAAAGACCTTCAGCGCCTTCAGATCGAGAATCCGCCGGTTGCAGCAACCTTCGGTGAATTTGAGATACACGGTACGCATCGTTTATTCCCCGGCCGGGGCCGCGCCCGGCGCTTCGCGGTTTTCGGCGACCCATAGGTAGTTTAACGGAAAGACCTTTTGATTGTTCAGCAGCCGATCCAGTCCGGCCATGGTTTCGACCCACAATCGATTCAGCTTGCGGATCAGCGGATGCAAAACGGGAACGCCGAAGGAGCCATTGACGGCCAGGGTCGAGAGGATATGCCCCGCCAGGGAAAAGAGCCCGCCGGCGGGGACGACCTCCGCCTCGGCAAACCCGGCCCGCTCCGACAGAAAGCGCAGGCCATGGACCGTGAACCGGAAATAATCGTGCGGTTCGTTGTGCAGCCAGGAGATGTGCGGCACCGTCAGGATCAGATAGCCCCCCGGCCGCAGCACCCGTCGGAATTCGGCCAGCGCCAGGGCCGGTTCCGGCACATGCTCCAGCACTTGCGAACAAAAGACCGTATCGAAGGACGCGGCGGCGAAGGGCAGCCGTCGGGCATCGCCGAGGACGGTCGTCGCAAAGGAAGCGGCAAGGTCCATGCCGACATAGTCGTTGGCGTGCTTTTGAAGCAGATCCCGATAGACCCCCCGCCCCGCCCCGACATCGAGCACCCGCCCCCGGCAATAGCGCGGCAGCGCCGCCTCGATGGCCCGCAGCAACGCGAGACTCGCCGGCGTCAGATAAAAATAGTCCGGCCGGCCGGCATAGTAGTCGGAGGCGACGCGGCCCCGCTCCTTAATGGTCCGATAAATACTCACGATCCGGAAGCCTCCACCTCGAAACGGCGCATCCACAAGCCCAACGCCGCCACCGTCCAGAATTGTCGCCGATAATAGGGATCGTTCAAGGGCCGCCGCAGCAATCGCTCAAGAAATTCGGGGCGGAACAGCCCCTGCCCGGCCACGAACTCCGGCCGGAGAACCTCCCGCACCGGCGCGCCGAAGGGCCCCGCCATCCATTGCGCCAGCGGCACGGTAAAACCGGTTTTCTTCCGGCGCCGGATCGTTTCCGGCAACCGCCCGGCCATGACCTGACGCAGCAGCACCTTTTCCCGATGCCAGTTCAGCTTGAAGCGCGAAGGCATCCGCGCGCAGAGTTCGACCAACCGGTGATCGAGATAGGGCACGCGGGCCTCGACGCCGTGGGCCATGGTCATCCGGTCGTTCTTCAGCAGCAGATCGTCGGGCAGCCAGGTATGGAAATCGAGGGTCAACAACCGGCTCAGGCCGTCGTAATCCCTGGCGAAATGCGGGCGGATCACCGCCGCCACGGCCTCTTCGCCGGCGGCGTCCCGGCCCGCGCCAACCCGCAGCGCCGCTTGTTCCTCGGCGGTGAAGACCGCCGTCAAGCGCAGATAGGCCGCCACCGGATCGGCCTGGGCCAGAAAATCGCCCATCCGGCGCCAGGCGATGGGAAGATCGAGACGGGCGGCCGCCGCCATCAGCGCGCCGGACAGCCAGGGCGAGAGCCGCCACCCGGCCAGCACCGCCCGATACTTGGGATAGCCGGCCAGCAGCTCGTCGGCCCCCTCGCCGGAGAGCACCACGGAAACGTGCGGCTTGGTCTGGCGGGCCATGAGAAAGGTCGGGATGGTGGCCAGATCGCCGAGCGGCTCGTCGAGGTGATAGACGACCGGATCGAGCAGCTCGGCGGCTTCGTCCTCGGCGTGCAAGATATGGTGCCGGCAACCGAAGCGCCGCGCCACCTCGGCGGCATGGGGCAGCTCGTTAAAACGCCGGTCGCGGAAACCCACGGAAAAGGCATCCACCGGGCTGGAGGAAAGCTCGCTCATGGCCGCCACCAGCAGGCTCGAATCGAGGCCGCCGGAGAGATAGGCGCCGAGCGGCACGTCGCTAATCATCCGCAGCCGCACCGACTCCTCGAAGGTGCCCCAGAAGCGCTCTTGCCACTGGGCCGCGCTCGGCCCCTCGTCCGGATCGAAATGCAAACTCCAGTATTGGCTGAAGGCGAGCGTGCCGTCGGCGGCCACCGTCAGCGCGTGTCCCGGCAACAGCTTGCGGATGCCCGCGAACAGGGTTCTCTCCCCCGGCGTGTAGCGGAAGGCCAGATAGAGCGGCAGCGCCGACCGGTCGAGGCGGCGACGGAAACCGGGGATTTCCAGCAGCGCCTTGGCCTCGGAGGCGAAATAGAACACCCCGCCGACCGCCGCGTAATAGAGGGGCTTGATGCCGACCCGGTCGCGGGCGACGAACAACTCGCGGCGCCCGGCGTCCCAGAGGGCGAAGGCGAACATGCCGCGCAACCGGGACAGACACTCCCGCCCCCACTGGCGATAGGCCGCCAGCAGCACCTCGGTGTCGCTACGGGTGGCGAAGCGCTGGCCAAACGCCTCCAGCTCCCGCCGCAACTCCCGGAAATTGTAGATCTCGCCGTTGAAGACCAGGACGTTGCCGGCGGCGTCGGTCATTGGCTGGGCGCCGCCGTCCAGGTCGATGATCGCCAACCGTCGGTGGGCCAGGCCAACCCCCTCGCCGATGAAGCGCCCGGCGCCGTCGGGGCCGCGATGGGCCAGGGTCGCCGCCATCGCCGCCAGGGTCGCTTCCCGGCCGGGGCCGACATAGCCGCAGATGCCGCACATCGGCTCAGCCCTCCCCGATTCGGCGCGGCGTCGCCATCGCCCGATACAGTTCCAGATAGCGCCCGGCTACCGCCGCCCAGGAAAATTCGCTGGCGATCTCGCGGGAGCGCCGCCCCATCGCCGCCAGCCGTTCGGGATCGCCCAACAGCGCGACGATGCCCTCGGCCAGGGGCCTGGGCGCGCCAAAGGGAACCGTCAGGGCGTTGTCGCGCAACAGCTCCTCGCGCCCCCCCTCCCCGGTCGCCACAATCGGCAGGCCGCTGGCCATCGCTTCGAGCATGGTGTTGCTCATCCCCTCGTAATAAGAGGGCAGCACGAACAGATCGGCCCGGCGGTAGCATTCGGGCAGCTCCTCATGGGGCACATAGCCGGCGAAGCGCACCCGATCATCGATTTTCAACTCGACACAGCGCTGTTTTAATGATTCGGTCAGATCCCCCTCGCCGATCAGGGTCAGGGTCGCCTCGGGCACGGCGGCGAGCACCGCCGGCAGGGCCTCGATCAGATGTCGCACCCCCTTGCGCGCCACCAGCCGGGAGACGCAAAGCAACCGGGTCGGCGCCGACGCCGACGCTGCGGCAGGGAAAAACTCGGCGGTGTCGATGCCGTTGGGGATGACCTCCATGGGCAGCTCCGGCGCGAAGGCCCGGGCCAGGGCGTGCAGCCCGACGCTGTTGGCCACCACGAAGCGGGCTTTTCCCCAGATCCGCCGGAACAGGGGTTTGAGCAGCACATACTGAAACGTGAAGCGGGGATTGAAGCCGGGCACGTCCGAGCCGCGCAGGGAAATCAGGTACGGCAGGCGCTCGCGCCGCAGCCAGGCCGGCAGCCCCGAGGGAAAGCCGAAGAATGCGTGACAGAGATCGTAGGCGTTTTCCGCCATCAGCTCGCCGGCCTTGACATGCGCCCGCGCCAGATAGGTCAGCACCTCGCGTTGGGTCCAGAAATGCCGCGCCCGCTTGCCCACCGCCAGGCGGTGAAGGGTGATGTTGGGCGAAAGGGCCACCGTTTCGTCGGCCTCCCCCCAGGCGCTGGTGACGCAGTCGACGACGAGGCTCGCATCCTTGGCGAACTCCCGGAACAAATAGGCGTTGGCGTTGGCCCCGCCCCCGCCCAGCGGCGGGAATTCGTAATTGAAGAAGAGAAGGCGCATCGCGACAAAAACCCTCAGGGTCGGATCAGCACGTAGGTTTCGTTCCGGGAAAAACGCGGCTGAAACAGCCGCTTGATCGCCTCGTCCATGGCGACGCCGACGGTCGACGTAATCTTCCAGTTGGTGTACAGCCAAATCCGCCGGTGGTCCGTTTCGAGCAGTTCGACGAGCCGTTCCGGACGATCGATGAAGGGCGTTCGAATGGCGGTTTTTTCCTCGGCGGAAAAGGGCAGGTAACGATCCGCCTCCGCATCGTATTTTTCCCGGAGGAAATAGTCGACCGGCCGGCCGAGATAAAAGGCGCTCAAGCCGGGTTCCGTCGAAATGACCAGATCCCCCGGCAACAGCCGTTCGCGGATGAATTCGTGAGCCGGCCGCTGATCGACGAAGCGGAAGTAGCCGCCAAAGGCCTTGGCCACATCGAGATTTTCCAGAACGAGCAGATGGCCGACGGCGAGCACCAGCACCGCGCCCAACACCCAGGGATCGGGGATCGCCGCCCGCCAGCCGCGCCGGAACCGCTCGGCGAGCCACCGCCCCCACCAGACCAGCGAAGCGGCGACGGCGACGATGCCCAGGGGATAGAGGTTGCTCAGATAGCGGGGATTGTCGCCGGGGGCGACCACCGTCAGCAACAGCAGGCCATAGAGGAAACCCAGGAAATAAAAAGCCCACAGGCGATTTTGTTCCCGTCGCAGCGGATAGATCCCCAGAATCAGCAGCGTCGCGCCCAGTGGCGTCACCTGCCGGAACCATTGGTAAAATGCCGCCTTGTCCGGAAGGCCGAACATTTCCAGAGGGATGGCGACCGGATTGGCGAAACCGGCGGCGGGACGGTAGACGAGCAGCGCGTAACCGACCAGCGCCAACAGCGCAACGCCCAACTGGAACGAGCGCTTGCCGAGGAGCCGCCAGTGGCCGCCGAGCAGCAGCGCCAGGCCGAACAGCGGCAACAATTCCACGGCCAGCTCATGGGTGCCGATGGCGCCTAGGGTGGCAGGCAGCAACCATTGGCCCGCGCCGGGGCGCCGGGCGATGAAATATTCCCCCGCCCCATAGACCGCGGCGACGAAGAAGAACTGAAAGGGCAGGTAAAACCGGGCCATGGAAGCATACAGGTTTTCAAAGGCGGAGAAACCGAGAAACAAAACGGCGAGCCACCCCGCCGTTTTTCCCGCCGCCCGATTCCCCATGGCGTAGACCACGGGCAGCAGCAGGGCGCTGAAGAGGATGCAGACCAACCGGGTGGAAACCGGCGAAACCTCGGCGAAAAAGAGTGGGATCGCCATCAGGTAATGACCGAGGAGCGACCGCCAGTACAAGGTGCCGTTTTCGGCGAGGGGCCGGCCGGTTTCGACAATCGCCCGCATGACCCCGATGCTGCCGATTTCATCCTCGTGGTAGGGGTAGTTGGGGGCGTGGTAAACGCGCCAGCCGACCACCAGCAGCATGAAGACCGGCAACAGCACCCGCTCCCAACGGGACATGGCGGAAGCATCCATGGGCGTCACCGCGCCCCTCCCCCTTGCGGCACGAGGGGATAAAGTATGCGATATAAGGCTTCGGCCTGGGGGTCGGGGACGGGCGTTCGCCGCAGATACTGTTCGAGAGCGAGAAAGGCCTCGGGGTATTGGCGGCGGGCCATCTGAATCTTATAAATCTCCCACCAGCCCTTATACCGCTGGGGTTCCATCTCGACCAGCAACCGCGCCTCGGAGAGGATGGTATCGTCGGCGCGAGAGTCCGGCAGCTCATATTGGGCGAGCCAGTCGGCCGCGACGGCATCGCCGCGCACGAAGATCAGCGCCGAGACATCGGCGAAGACCAGGTTCCAGGCCGGGTCCTTGCGCAATGCGTCAATGATCGGATAGTGCTGGCCTGTATCCACGGTACAGGCCTTGGTCACCACGGTTTTTACATCAAACTTCTCGAACACCCCCTGCCAACCGGGATGGGCCGACATCACCCGCCAGCCGTAACTGAACATCTCCGCCGAATTCTGCCGCGCATCCCAGAAAACCCGGTAGTCCGGATAGAGGGTCCAGGCCAGATATCCCCCCCAGTCGTAGGTGTTGTAGATGTTGGCCGGGAGGCGATGCTCTTTGACGAACTCGGCCGCCGCCACCGGGAAATGCCAGGTGCGCAAACCGGTGCGGAAGAGGCCGTAGGTGTGATAGGCCGGCAAGGCGTAATGGATGAAGATCGCGGCGGC
>CALJLX010000264.1 GCA_937982495.1 uncultured Desulfuromonas sp. | reverse complement strand
AACCCGCGACCTTCAGCTTGGGAAGCTGACACTCTACCACTGAGTTATTCCCGCGATGGAGGTGCATTCTAGGGGGGATCGATTTCTTTGTCAATGTTTTTTTCGGCCAATGATTCAAGAAACTTACGGGCTTCATCCGGGGTTTTGACCTGGCCGGAAAGCTCCGCCGCGCGCAGCTTTCGGAGGGTCTCGCCGATCCTCCGGCCGTCGCTCAGCCCGAGATGCCGCCGCAGCCAGGCACCGTCGACCAAGTCGGGAATGCGGCCGTGACGAAGATGATCGTGATAGTCCTTGAGCGCCCGCCGTGCCTCGGGTAGTCGGCGGCGCGGGTCATCGGCTTGGCAGAGCAGCCAGGTCAGGGCCGGCACCGGCTCGGCGCCCAATTGCTCGACCCAGAGAGCGCGCCGGCGTGGGGCGGCGTCACGTAAGGGGTGCAGTTCGGCCAAGGTCTCCGGCGGCAATTCCCGCAACCGGCGAAGAAGATTGCCCGCGCGCCGACTCAGGCGCAGATGCATCCCGACGTCGCTGGACGGCCGATAACCGGCGAGGAGCGCGGCCAGCTTGAGGAGGGCGGCGGCGCTCCGGCCCCCCTCCTCTGCGGGAAACTCCGCGAGCAGTTCCCCCGCCCCCTGTTCGAGCCCGGCGACGATCCGCGCCACCCGGCTCACGCCCTCTTCCCAGGAGCCCTGGACCTCGGACGGGCCGAAAAGGAGCGGCGGCAGGCCGAGAGCGTGCAACCGGGCGAGGCTCTCCCCCGGCCTCTCGGCGCCAAAGATCAGCGCCAGTTCTGCCTGGATGCGTTCGCCGGCGACCTGGGCCAATTCCGGCGCGGCTTCACCCATGAGGGCGAAGGTTTCGCTTTCAATCTCCATCCCGAGGGTGGCGGCAAGACGTACCGCCCGCAGCACCCGCAAGGGGTCGTCGTGGAAGACGCCGGCGGAGCAGGCGCGCAGCCGGCGGCTTTCGATGTCGCCCCGGCCGCCGAGGGGATCGAGAAGATCCGCGTTGGTCACGGAAGCGGAAAGGGGCCAGGCGACGGCGTTGACGGTAAAATCCCGCAGGCGCAGATCCTCGTTCAGGGTCGGCGCGCGCAGGGGGGCGAAATCGAAGACCCAGCCCCCCGCTTCCCGGGGAACGACTACCCGACTCTGACGGCGGAGCGAATCCATGAGAAACCAGTGGCCGCGAATACGCGCGGCAAAGGCCTTAGCTATCGGGGTGGGGTCGCCCGGCGTCGCCAGATCGAAATCCTTGGTGGTTTCGCCGCGTAGGGCATCGCGGAGGGCGCCGCCGACCAGCCAGCAGGGACGGCCGGAAAGGACGTCGAGCAGGTCCGGCAGGATGCGGGCGGCGACAAGTTGGGCGTGAAGGTTATCCATAGGTAAAAAAAAGGCCCGCCGAAGCGGGCCTTGCGGGTCGAAAGAAAATCAGGCCAGATCGAGCACGCCCTGATGAATGATGTCGAAGAGCTCCTGGATGTTCTCCTCGGCGATGCAGGAGAAGGCGATGCGCAGGTCGGTCTTGTTGATGGAGATGGTGCCGACCCCGTACTTGTCGAGCAGATGCACGCGCAGTTTCTCGGCGTCGACGGTCTTGAGCTTGAGGCACATGAAGTAGCCGGAGTTGAAGGGGTAGTAATCCCAGGCCTTCTCGTACTTGCCGCTGTTGAGCACGGCCTTGGTCTTGAGCGCCCGGCCCTTCATGACCTGGAACTTCTCTTCCTTCTGCTCCAGGAACTTGGGCGAGCGCAGCGCCTCGATGACGAAGGTCTGCGAGGGGTGCGGGCAGTTGGAGATCTTGGCGCGGATGATGCCCATGGTCTTCTTTTCGAGGGCGGTCAGAACCGGGGAGTTCTCGTCGCTCTTGCCGTCGGCGAAGGTGATGAAGCCAGTGCGGAAGCCCCAGACGAACTCTTCCTTGGTGGCGCCGTCGAGTTTGATGGCGAGGATGCGCGGATGCAGGTTGGCGAGCTTGCCGAAGAGCGATTCTTTCAGGCAGTCTTCGTAGAAGAGGCCGAAATAGGCGTCGTCGGTGATGGCGACGATGTTGCAACCGGACTCGGCGACTTCCTTGATGGCGGCGACGATGGCGTCCCCTTCGGCGACGGTCGGGGTGTAGCCGCTGGGGTTGTTGGGGAAGTTGAGCAGGACCACGGCCTTGCCCTTCTCGGCGGCGGTATTGGTCAGCACTGCCTTGAAGGCAGCGACGTCGTAGCCGCCGGTGGCAGTAAAGGTCGGGAACTTCTTGACGATAGCGCCGTTGCAGGTGCCGAAGGTCAGGTTGTAGTTGCCCCAGAGCATGTCGGGCAGAACCAGGTGATCGCCGACGCCGAGGAAGAGGTCGCCGACGATGGAGAGACCGTGGGTCAGGGCGTTGGTGACGATGGGGTTGCTGAAGTGTTTCCCCTGCATGCTTGGGTTCTCGCGCAACATTTTTTCGCGCCACAGGGCCCGGAGCTCGGGTTTGCCGGCGGGCGGGGCATAGGGATAGATATCCTTGGGGTCGAAGGCGGAGAGCTTATCCTGAATGCACTGGAGGAACATCGGGCCGCCCTTTTCCGTGGCGATACCGATGGTGGCGTTGTATTTGTGCGCTTTATCCTTGGCTTCGGCCGACTGGGTGAGAATCCCCTTGGGAAAGAAGAGATTCTTGCCGAGGTCCGAGAGCATCTCAAGAACATAAGGATTGTGTTGGGAAAGCTGTTCGTTGAGTTCGACTGCCAATGGATTCATCATTGTCCTCCTGGGGTGTGGTATCCGGCCATGATCGGTCGCGGGCAAGGGGCGAACCGCGCCAAACCGGAATTAAATCAGCATTGCGAGAAGCTTGTCAACGGGAATGTGTCGGCGGATTCCGTATACGGTAAAAAGTAAAAAGGCAGCAGCATTCCCCGCGCAGGGCGTTTACCCTCTGCCTTTTAGCGGATGACCCGGGTGGCCATGCCCAAGGTCTGGAAGGGAACTTTGAGATTGAGCCGGCGCGCGACCTGCAGATTGATGACCAGGGAGACCCGGCGCGGCGTGTGCAGGTCAATCTCCGCCGGAGAAACCCCGGAAAGAATCTTCCCGAGCATCTCCGCCACCACCTCTCCCTGTTCCTGAGGATCGGCTTCCAGGGAAATCAGCGCACCCTGATCGCAAAGAGAGGGAATCTGGGAAATCACCGGCAGGTTTTCCCGCGCGGCAAAGGCCATGATGCGGCCAAGACCCAGGTGCAAAACGGCGCTGTCGGCGACAAAGAGGCTGTCGACGGAACCGCTCATGACCGCGAGGGCCGGGTCGATCTCCCCGGAGGCAGCAATGTCCTTGGGCACCAGCGATACCCCGCACTTGGACAGAATCTCGCCGAGGCGGCGTACCTGCAAAACCGAACCGGCATCGGACGAGGAGAAAAGGACGCCGATGGTTTGCACGGGAAAAATTTCCCGAAAGGCCTTGACCAGGGTTTCCATGGGGGTCTTGCCGCTGGAGCCGGTGAGGTTCTTGCTCGATTCCGGAAGAATGCCCAAGGCCGCCGGGTCATAGACTTCGCCGAAGAGGACCGGCGTCCCCCGCGCCTCTTTTCGGGCCACCAGCGTCGCCGGGGCGCCGTAAGTGACGATGACGTCGGCGCCGATCCCCACCGCCTTGCGGATACTGTTGGTCCAGGACATGGTATCGGGGTTGGGGGTCTGGACATAGACTTCCAGTCTCTGTTCCAACCCCGCCTGCCGCACCTTTTCGAGAAAGGCTTCGTGGGCCAGGCGATAGCGCTCGAGGTCGCCGGTGATAATCACCGCGACAAAAGATTTCTCCTTGGCCCAGACGGGATCGACGGCGGTGACGAAAAACGCCGACACCGACAGCAGCCAACAGATGAATAATCGTGAAAAAACGTGGGTTATCCGCACAAAAAAGACCTTAATCGGGGTCGTGGTCTACTACCAGGAGCGGGCGACGCTGAGCATATACAACTGGGCCGCTCCATCGAAATAGCTGTTGTTCCGGTCTTCGTAATCGTCATGGGAGAAACGGGCCGAGCAACTCCAGTCTTCCGCCAGGGTCCATTCCAGCCCCAGCCCCAGCCCCATCTGCACGATTTCCAGTTCGCTCAGCGCGCGTAGATCGGCGGTATCGACATCGCCGACATTGGGCAGGTTCTCCGGCGGGAATCCGGGATTGAAATACGACCGGGAGCGGATATAGCGCGCTTCAAAGAGCGTCCGCAACCGTTCCCGCAGCTGCCAGCCGGTGGAAAACGTCAGGGTGTGGACCCGCTGCCGGTAGTCGACATCGGTGTCGAAAAGGCTGTTGTCGTCCTCGGCGCCGATGCCGTAGGTCAGATCCTGGCGCAGATCGGAACGAAGAAAGCCGTAATAGAGATTGGCGTTGACGCTGTCGGTGAGCTGAGCCCAGAAACCGGCGGTGAAATCTTCCTGCTGTTGCCGGCGGTCGAACGGCCTGTTCCAGCCGGAGCGGGCGAAGTTGCTGTTGCGTCCGTCGGTCAGCCGGATATTGGCGGTGGCGCCGAAGCGATCCGTGGGATTCCACGCCACTCCGGCATAGAGGCGATGGCGTTCTTCCAGGGAAGCGCCGTAGGCGGGATCATCGGAAGTCTGAAACTCATACCAGCTATTGAACTTCAGTCGCGGGTCGCCGAGGGGCCGGGCGATAAGGCTCGCTCGGAAGCGGTTGCTCCGTTCGTCCTCGGGCAACTCCCAGAGGGGATCGTAATAGGGGTTGGCGGGATCGTAAAACTCCCCGGTCCGATCGCGATGGATATCGCGATGCTCGAATTCCCCCATCAGCGTCAACAGGCGGACGGGACGCCAGGAGAGTTTGCCGAAATAACTGGCCCGGGTCAGGTCCATGTTCTGACGAGTGGCGACGATTCCATCCCCCGGCAGTCCACCCACCAGCAGTTGCGCCGGGCTGCTGCTCTCCTGATCGAGCATGCGATAACGGAAATTGAAGGTGATCTCGGGCCGGGGGGTCAGGGTGAGATCGGCCGCCGCCTTGTGAAAATCCGTTTCCGCTTCGACCGGCGAAACATCGGCAAGACGGGAAAGGTTTTCCTTTTTGCCCAAGGTGTACCCGGCCGCCGCGTTGAGGCCGCCCGAGGGAGAGGTGCTGATCTTGAAGGTCGTGGCGGTCAGGCGGGAATCGGGAACGGCGTCGTGCCGGTAGTCGCCGGCGACGCGCAAATCGAAACCGTCTTCCCCGATGGCGCCGAAGCTGTCGAAGGGGACGGCTTCCCGATCGCGAAACTCGCGAAAGAGCTGCTCGACGGCCACATTGACATAGCCGACATGGGCATCAAGCCCCAGGGTCACTTCCTCGGTGACCCGGTCGACTTTCCGCCGCTTGCTCTCCAGATGGCAGGCGGTGCAGTCTTCGTTGAGATAACGCAGTTGCTGGTGTCCGGAGCGTTGCAGACGCCAGTAGCCGAGATTCAGATGCACGGGGTAGGCGGGAAGCTTGGTCCGCAAGTTGACCTTGTCGATGCCGACTTGGAGAGCGGCCGTTTCCCCGGGGGAACGGTCGTTGAAGCGGACTTCGACCTGTTCGAGCCCCTCTTCACTCAGGGTGGTGCCGACGGCATCGGGGCGGTCGTAGGAAATATAATCGAGATGATGGTAGAGCTTTTCCGTGGACGCGTGCAACCGCACCAGCCCGCGATAATCGAGATCGGTTTCCAGCAGGTAATCGCTGTCGTTGAGGTATTCCCCCGCAATCATGAAACGCAGGCTGGGGTTGAGATACTTGATCTCCGCCGCCGCCGTCGCCCCCGAATCGAAGAGGGTGTACTGGGCGGCGCGGCGAGCCTGATCCTGGACATCGACCGCGCGATAGCCCAGGGAAATGCGAGAGGATCGCAAGGTGGGATCGCTCGCGCCGGCTTCCGCCGCCAAGGTCGGCAGTCCGGCAAGGGAGCAGAAGAGCAGGCTCAAGGAAAGAAAAAAGGCCGATCTGATGATCTTCACAGCGAACTCCTGTACTAGTCTCGATCAGCGGGCGATAAAGGTGCCCCGGCCCCGGGACGACGGGACATCGGTGCCGTGAATGGACGAATGACAATCGGTGCAGCGGCTGTAAAACGCGCCCTTCATGGCGGCGTTGTTCTCTTCCAGGGACGGCACGAACTCGCCGAGATGCCCGGAATGGCACTGCATGCAGAGGAAGGGCTGGGAACTCTTCAGCAGCGGCCGGTTCGGCGAACCGTGGGAGGCGTGGCAATTGCCGCAATTTTCGTTGAGATCGGCATGTTCGAAGACGAAAGGCCCCTGGTATTCCATATGACAGCGGGTGCAGGTGTCCTTGCGGGTCAGACCGCGCAGCAGATGATCCTGAGCCGAGCCGTGGGGTTCATGGCAATCGATGCAGGCCATTTTATGCTCGGGCACGGGGTGATGGGAAAACTGGGCAAACTCCGCTCGCACCTCGGGATGGCACTTGAAGCACATGGCGTCCATCTCCTTGCGGCTGACCTTCTGCTGCGGGCCCAGATGCAGGGCGTGACAGTCGAAACAACTGACGTCGTTGTTGGCGTGGGTACCGGCGTTCCAGTAGGTAAGGACCGGGGTCGACGAAGCCGAGTGGCATTTGAGGCAGATGAGGGATTGGGCCGGGGCGGGCAACTGCTCCAGTTGCAGCAGGGTTTCGAATTTGCACTTGTCCTCTTTGTTCGAGCCGACATCCTTGACCGCCAGGCTGCCGGGACCGTGGCAGGATTCGCAATTGACCAGCGGCAGCCCGGTATCGCTGGCGATCTGCTCGCCATGAACCGAACGGCGAAAATCGTCGTGAATCGGTTGATGGGAATGACATTTGCCGAGACAGTTTTCATCCCCGACGTAATCGGCGTCGAGACGGCCGACGATCATTTGTTCGTATTCGCGGATGGGCAGAAGCGGATTGTCGCTCCGCAACTGGTGCAGATCGGAACACCCGACGACAGCCAGCAAACAGGCGGGCAAAAGCAATTTAACGATCACGACGAAATCTCCCGTAAATCAGTACGACGAAAAAATATCGTGTATGCAAGAAACATGAAAATCGGCACATCTTGCGCGAAGGGCTTGATTGCAGGGTTCTTCATGGGTCCTGCCCGCCACCGCCTTAAACTTTCCGCTATTTCGCGTAACGGCCTCGGGGGATATAACCGAGTCCCGCCGCGAATGGACGTTTTCCCTCAGCCTAGCAGGTGCTTGCTTTCCAAGGCTGATCAAAAATGCCCAGATGCAAGGCGGACGAAATCCTGAGGAATAAGGCGTACCTGAAAGGTACGTCGTTGACGAGGGATGAGGACAACGCCGCAGATGGGTGTTTTTCATCAGCCTCCTAGAACAGAGTGCCGACCACCGTTCCCAGGGCGGACACCGGACCGGCATCGCTCATGCCGTCCATCGCTTTCTCCACTTTTCGCAAGGTGGTGACGGCATCCCGGTAGAGGCTGTCCTCGTTGACCAGCCGCCCCAGGCTCCCTTCCCCCCGGTCGATCTTGGCGGCGATGCTGTTGATGCGCTCGACGCTGGCGAGAACTTCGTTGTACAGGGCTTCGTCGTTGACCAGTTTGCCCAGGGAGCCGGTCCCCTTATTGGCCTTGGTCGCCACTTCGCCGAGCTGGGCGACGGCTTCGTTGGCCCGGTCGTAGAGCTGGTCATCGGTGAGCAGACGGCCCAGGGTCCCCTCCCCGTTTTTCAGGCCGTCGGTAATCTCGCGCAGGTCGGCCACCACCCGCACGGCATCGTCGTGCAGGGTCGGATCGGTCATCAGTCGACCGAGAGTGCCTTCGCCGTTGCGCAATCCGGCGAGCAGGGTCTTGAGTTCGCTCAACACGCCGTTGAAATCGTCATACAATCCGGGGTGATTGACCAAGCGACCGAGGCTGCCGCTGCCCTCGTCGATCTTGAGCAGAATGTTTTCCAGCCGGGTCGAGGCGTTGACGATGGAATCGCGACTATCTTCCACCAGGGCGCCGATCTCGCCGAAAACCCGCTCCTGGTTGCGGTCGAAACTGGTGATGAGTTGGTCGATGTTGGCCCGCTCCACCGACGGCAGCGCACTGCCCGATGGCAAGAGCGGCCGTTCCGGCGAGCCGAATTCCAGGCCGAGAAACTGTCCGCCCAAGAGATTGGTCTGGCGGATCTCGGCGACGGAATCCTCGCGGATTTCAATGCTTTCAGAAATGTTGAAATCGATGCGCACGCGCGAATCGGCGATGGAAATATTCCGGATTTTACCGACTTCGACCCCGGCCATGCGCACCGGGTCGCCAAGCTTGAGGCCCACCGCCGTCCGGAAAAAGGTGTGATAGTCCTTGCTTTTGCTGAAGGGCCGCCAGTCTTCGGCGAGTTCGATCATCACCGCGAGAACGCAAAGCGTCAGCAGAAAGAAGATTCCCACCCGTTTTTCGGTCGACATGGACATCGTCAGACGTCTCCCTTGATCCCCTTGGTGTTGGTGTAAAGAAATTTCCGCACCACGGGATTTTCGCTGTTTTTAATTTCATCCGGCGTGCCGACCGCGACGATTTCGCCGCCGTCGATCATGGCGATACGATCGGAGAGATACAGGGCGAAACTCAGGTCATGGGTGACGATGACCGTGGTGAGGTTGACCTTGGCCTTGAGATCCATGATCACCTGGGCGAGTTCGTCGGAGGTGATCGGATCGAGCTCGGCGGTCGGTTCGTCATAAAGAATGAGATCCGGATTCATCGCCAGGGAGCGGGCGATGGCCACCCGCTTCTTCATCCCCCCGGAAAGTTCGGAGATGGCTTTTTCCTCGTGCCCCTCCAACCCGACCAGGGCGAGCTTTTCCGAAACAATGGCACGGATGCGCGCTTCGGGACAGACCCGCTTTTCCCGCAGCCATAGTCCGACATTCTCGGCCACGGTCAGGGAGTTGAAGAGCGCCGAGGTCTGAAAGACCATGCTGTAGCGATAGCCCGAAACGCCGTTGTCGGCGGCGAAGATATCCTCGCCGTCGATGCGGATGCACCCCGCGTCGGGCTCGATCAGGCGCACGATATGTTTGAGCAGCACGCTCTTGCCGGTGCCCGAGGGGCCGATGATGGAAAAGGTCTCCCCCGCCGCGATATCGAGATGGATGTCGCGCAGCACGGCCCGGCCGTCGAAGGATTTGCTCAGTCCTTCAATCCGCAACCCGACTCCGCGCGGCTCGGCATAGTTGGCGACCCCGTGCGACTCGGGCACAAACCAGTCGGCGAACAGTCCGCTGAACATCGCTCCTCCCGGTAAAGCGTTCACATCATCAACCGACTGAGGAAATAATCGGCCACCAGAATCATGACAAAGGACATGACCACGGCGCGGGTGGTCGACTGGCCGATGCCGCGTGCCCCGCCCCGGGTCTTGAAGCCGACATAGCAGCCGACATGGGCGATGATGCCGCCGAAGACCGTGGCCTTGGTCAGGCCCTTGAAAATCTCTTCATAGCCGATGGCCCGGATCAGGTTTTCGTAATAGACGTTGTAGGGCACATCGATCAGGGGATTGACGTTGCTGATGAAAGCCCCGCCGGCGATGCCGATGAGCATGGAAAAGATCACCAGGCAAGGAACCGCCAGCAGGCAGGCGAGCAGGCGGGGCATGGCCAGATAGCGCACCGGGCTGATTTCCAGGGTGCGCAGGGCGTCGATCTCTTCGTAGACCTGCATCGCCCCGACCTCGGCAGCCATCGCCGAGCCGACCCGTCCGGCCACCAGCAAACTGGTCATCACCGGCCCCAGTTCCTTGACCATGGAAAGACCGACAATCGCCCCGATCACCTCTTGGGTACCGTAGAGCGCCAGCTCCGATCCGGTCTGCAACGCCAGGACCATGCCGACGAAGAGGGCCAGCACCGAGGCTACCGGCAGGGTGCCGATGCCGACTTCGGCGGTCTGCCGGTAGATCGACGGCAGATTGCGCGGCGCCTCGCGAAAGAAATAGACGGTCTGGGCGAAGAGCCGCACCATCTCGCCGGCGGTCTGGGCCATATTCATGAGCTGTCGGCCGATCGCCTCGATCATGTCCCCTCCTCGACTTCCGCCACGTCCCCCCAAGCCAGGGGCCAGGGGAGATAGAAGAGGTTGATGCGGCCGCCGTCGCCGTTATGGCGGTAGCGGAAGAGCCCCTTGAGCAGGCTCAGGTCCGTCCCCGCTCCGGACTGATGGGTGTAGCGGAAGAAGGGAAAGACCTCCATCGCCCGATCCTCGCCGCGCCGTTCCCGCCAGTAGAGATTCCACAGGAAACTGGAGGCGCTGTTGCCCGAATCGTCCCACTTATGCTGGTAGAGGCGCCAAAGGGGCGCCCAGTTCCGTTCCAGTCCCGGCTGCTCGGGGAAGATCGGCTCCAGCAGCGACAGCAGGTGCAGATGATTGACATTATTCGCCCGCCGGAAAGAGACCAGCGGCCAGAGATCGACGCGCTTGCGATAGGGGACGGATTCGGCGGCCAGGGTTTCCTCCTGATGGGAATAGAGGAAAAAGAGGATCCGGTCCCGGCGAAAGCGATAGTTTGCGTTGCGGTTCTCCTCGATTTTGTAGATCGGCCAGAGAAACCAGCGCTTGCGCTGCCCGCCCACCCGTTCGTCGGCAAAGAAGGGGAGCAGGCGCAGCCCCTGTCGATCTTCCCCCCGGGTGATCCGCACCAGAGGCATGGGCAGATCCCATTGCTCGAAATTGCGCCGCCGGTCGACAACATGGCCGAAAAAAGGCCAGAGCCAGCTATCACGGGAAAAGTCCGGCGAGCTCTCCGTCAGATAAAAAGGGAAGGCGGCACGAATCCGCCGGGGATTGTCGCCGTCGAGGTTCAGATCTTCGAAAAAGAAGATCGGCCAGAGAAAATAGTTTTTCCGATAGACCCCTTCCTTGCGACTGTTTCCCCACAGGGGCCAGATGCCGTATCCCGACTCGTCGGAGCCCTGAATCCGGGAAAATAGGGGCCAGAACCAATGTTCGGTCACCGTCTCCTGCTTCTGCGTCCGGGCATGGAGAGGAAAAAGGGTAAAACGGACCTCGTCCCGGCCGAAGCGGTCCCGCAGCGTCCCGCCGAAGGGAAAGAAGGCAAAATAATCCTTCTCCTCCCCGGCTCCCCGCCGGGAAAAGATAAAAGGAAAGAGGGTGAAACGGCTCCCCTCCTCTTTTTCGTCGTGCCGAGCGCGATAATCGAGAAATTGCAGGCCGCGCCAACCCGTTTCCTCGGCGGAGCGGGACGTGGTCAAAAGCGGATAGAGCACCTCCGCGAAACGCCCGTCCTCGCCGTCCACGGCACGATAAACCAAGGGACGCAAGGCGAATTCCCGCTCCGCCCCCTTGCTCTCGAACTTGAGCAGCGGTCCGAGTAGATGCAGAACCCGGTAATCGGCAGCGGCAGAGGCGCGGTAATCGAAGAGCGGCCACAACGTCCTGACACAGCCCTCCTCCGCCGCCTGGGCCGGAGGGAGACTTACCGGCAACAACAGCGAAAAAAAGAGCAGTAATGCCGACAAAAAGGACGAAAACGGGGTGCTTCCCAAGAACTTCCTCGTAAGACAAAGACATTTTAATAAAAAGCGGATCGATCCTAGCACGAGAAGGGATTAAACTCAACAACGGCCCGCCGCTGGTTCAACCTTCGGGGCGACCGCTCAGTCGGCGCTTCCCGTTTCCAGCAAACGATCCATCGCTTCCCGCGCCGGAGCATAGTCGGGATGGAGTTCCAACGCCTTTTCCAGCGCCTCGAAGGCGCCACCGACATTCCCCATCCGGCTCCGAGACATCCCGAGAAAATAATAGAACTCGCAACAGGGAATCTCGGCGGTGAAGTGCCCGCGTTCCTCGATAATATCGAGGGTGGTGACCGCCTCTTCGAAATGCCCCTGCCCGTAAAGCTCCATCGCCGCGCCGATATGTTCGTAATCGTCGATCAGCGGCGTTTCCGGCGGTTCCTGGCCGTACAGGCGCGCCACCATTTCGCTCAAGGCAGCGCGCGCCTCCCCCGGGGGGAGTTTGTCGACAACCAGTCGCCAGCGGGCGACGGCGGATGGGTAATCGCCGAAGAGGTAATCGATGCGCCCAAGCACATTGAGCGCCTGGAGATTGTCCGGCTGCGCTTTCACCACCTCCTGCAGATACCCCATGGCCTTGAGCAGATAGGCCCGCGCCTCGGCGAACTCGCTGAACATCTGGGAAAGCTGAAAATATTCGATGCCCAGACGCAGGCGCAGGCCGAGATTCTCTTCGTCAAGCAAGGACAAAATCTTCATGTAGGTGATCTTGCGGCGGATATAGAAACTGTCCACCTCTTTGTGGTCGAGCATGAGAATTTGCGCACCGAGGTCGGCGAGATAGTGCGGGTAGGCATCGCGCAACAATTCGGCGTAGTGACGGTTGCGCAGGCAATCGGGAAACTGGCGCAGATAGTCGTATACCCCTTCGCCGATGGCATTGGCGGAAGGATCGCCGTCCTTGAGGGCTTCGGGATGGATCGGCAACGGAATCACTGGCAATGGGACTAGGGTTTGCTCGGGGCCCACCGGCACGGTCATTCCCGCCTCGGGAGCCCATAGGGTGAAATGTTCGGGATCGAGAGAAAGTTCGTTTGAATACGGTGACATGGCATAAATCCTTGAAATAATGGATTAAACTTTTCGCTCAGAAAAGCCGTTCGGGAAAGGTGTCGATCCCCGCGTTCACACCGACGGTTTTGTAGATTTTAATATCGTCCCAGGGACAGGGAAGAATCCCGTCGTGGATCGCCCAGCTACGGCCGCGCACGGTTTTTTCCATGCCCGGTCGACGGAAGGGAGTCGAGCCGTCGAGACGCCGGAAAAGCTCGCCGCCGGGTTGAAATTCCTGGTCGATCCAGAGCATCAGCTGTTTGCCGGTAATATAATCGAAGCCGTAGCGCTCATAGCGGATGGCGTTGCTGTAGGAGAGGGGTTCGGCGACGATGATGTCGACGCCGAGGGAGGCGACGAACTGCTCGAATTGCCGAAAGAAACCAGAGAACATCTTGAGCCCGCGCCGCGCCTGGTTGGGGGAAAGTCCGGCGGCCATGGCCTTGATCTCCTCATCGAGATTGCGGCGCAAGGTGCCGAAACAGTTGTCCCGCCCCTGCTCGTCCCGGTCGATGTCGAAGCGGGGGGCGTCGGGATCGTTGATCAGGCAGAAGCTTAATTCGATCTGGCGGAAAGGGGTGTCGGCCACTTCCACGAAAAAGAGGCAATCCTCATCCCCGGGATCGCGTCGGACCTCGATACGCAAAAGGCCCATGCCGTCGGGGCAGATGGTGGTGATGCGCCGTTGCCCGTCGGCCCCCGCCCCGGTTTCGCGATCGATGGCGAAACGCTCGAAGACCGCCTCGGGAACCAGACGACGATAGATTCTCTCCTTCGCCGCCATGGGCAGACGATTGATATCCTTGAGGCTGAAGAGGGGAAAACCGTCGGGATCGAGGAGATGACCGCCGGCGGCATTCATCGGTGACCTCCGCCGGAAAGACCGTGCAGCGGGAAGAGCTTCCGTTCGAGAATCCGCAGATTTTTCTCCAGGGATTCCTGGGCCCGGGCGAAGTCGTTGGGCTGCGCCAGGTGCGGCACGTCGCGCAGCCGGGTGTCGTCGTAGCCCAGATCGCGAATCAAGGCGACAAAGTCCTCGGGCAGATGATCCGGCACCTCGGCGCCGACGATCGCGGCCCAAAGGAGCGCCCAGGAACGGGCCACATTGAGCTTTTCGTAGCCGCCGCCGCCGATGCAGACCCAGGGCAGGCCCGTGGCGAGAAACTCGCGGGCGGCGTATTCGATGGTGCCGGTGGTCATCTCCAGGCGCGTGAGGGGATCGGTACGCAGGGTGTCGACCCCCATCTGGGTCACCAGCACATCGGGGGCGAAGGCCCGCAACATGGGGAGAACAACGCTGCGAAAGCCCTGCTCGAAAATCAGATCGTCGGAATGGGCGCGAAAGGGCAGATTCACCGAGTAGCCGTAGCCCTCCCCTTCTCCCAACTCCAGGGGAAAGCCGGTCTGAGGGAAAAAATTCTCGCCGGATTCATGCAGGGAAATGGTCAGAACCCGACTACACGTATAAAAGGCTTCCTGCACGCCGTCGCCGTGGTGGGCGTCGATATCCACATAGGCGACCCGCAAGCCCCGGCGGACCAGTTCCTGAATGGCGATGACCGCGTCGTTGAGATAGCTGAAACCGGAAGCGCGAGCGGCATGGGCATGATGGTAGCCGCCAGCCAGGGAAAAAGCGACCCGGCAACCCTCGTCCACGACCTGGCGGGCGGCCTCCAAAGTCCCGCCGCAACCGAGCAGGGACCACTCATAAACCCCCTGGAAAACGGGATTTTCCACATCTCCCAGGCCATAGCGAAAATTCGCCCGGGGGGTGCTGTCGCGGCTGAATTCCTTGAGCGTCGCCAGATAGCCGGGGGCATGAAAACCGGTCAGCAACTCTTCCGGCGCGAAGGGGCATTCGACCTGGCGCACGCCGGGCAGATCCAAAAGGCCGAGCATGCGCAACAGCTCATAGGTCAGCCGGTAGCGGGCCACCTTGAAGGGGTGATCTTCGCCGAAGGTGAAATCGTCAAAGCGGCGCGAATAGACCAGAGCCCAAGAGTCCGAATTGGCAACTGTTTTTGACATGGGGCCTGTTTTACACCGGGCGCTGGCAAAGGTCAACCAGGGATTGCCCGGGAAACCGCGTGAATACAGGTTTTCCTTGATTCTTCCTGGGGGGCTACCTATAATATCCCGATTTTACCGGAAGATTGGAATCCATGGCGCTTTTCATCACCTTTGAAGGCGGAGAAGGCTGCGGCAAGTCGACCCAGATCGCGGCCCTGGCCGCGTGCTTGACCAACCGGGGAATACCGGTGCTGGCGACCCGCGAACCGGGCGGCTGCGCCATCGCCGACGCCATTCGCCGCATCCTCCTCGATCCGGCCAATGCCGCCCTGGTTCCCCGGGCGGAACTGCTCCTTTACGCCGCCGCCCGCGCCCAGCATGTGGACGAAATCATCCGTCCGGCCCTGGCTCGGGGCACCTGGGTGCTCTGCGACCGTTTTACCGACGCGACCGTCGCCTACCAGGGCGGGGGGCGGCAACTGCCGCCGACCACCATCGAGACCCTGAACCGGATCGCCGTGGACGGACTGCAACCCGATCTCACCCTCCTGCTCGATCTGCCGGTGGAAGAAGGGCTGCGCCGCGCCATCGGCCGCAACCATCGGGACGGCACCGCCCATGAAGGGCGCTTCGAGGCGGAGACGCTGGCTTTTCACCAGAGGGTCCGCGCGGCTTACCGGCGTCTCGCCGAAAGCCACAAGCGTTTTCGCGTCGTCGACGCCTCCGGAGAGGTCGCCGCCGTCGCCGGACGGATCGACCGGGTTCTCGATGAATTTCTGGCGGAACGAGGAGAACCGTGACCTTCAGCCAGATCCTCGGCCACGAGCGGCAAAAAGACATCCTGCGCCGGGCCCTCGCCCACGGTCGCCTCGCCCATGCCTATCTCTTCGAAGGCCCCGAGGGGGTCGGCAAGCGCCTGATGGCGACTGCTCTGGCCCGAGCGCTCTTCTGCGCGGAGAAAACAGGCTGCGGCAGTTGCCCGGCCTGTCGTAAGATCGATCATCACAACCATCCCGACTTGCACATTCTCGAGGCGGATGGACAGACGATCAAAATCGAACAGGTGCGCTCGCTGCAAAAGGAGCTGGCCTTCCGGCCCCTGGAAGCGCCGCGCAAGGTCTGCCTGATCGACGGCGCCGAACGGATGAACGCGGCGGCGGCCAACGCCCTGCTCAAGACCCTGGAAGAGCCGAGCGGCGACGCCCTGCTGATCCTTCTCAGCAGCCGTCCCGAAAGCATTCTGAGCACCATCCGCTCCCGTTGCCAGCGCCTCCCTTTTACCCGCCTCCCCCAGGCCCGGCTCAAGGAAGTTCTGCTGGAGCGCATGGCCCTCGACGCCACCCAGGGACACATCCTGGCGGCCCTCTCCGAGGGGAGCTTCAAAAAGGCCCTGGGCAAGGATCGCGATCTTTACTTGGAGAAGCGTCGCGAGATGCTCAAGGCCCTGACCGCCCTGGCGCCCGGGCGGGTCCTTCCCCTTTTCGAGCTGGCGCAATCCCTGGCCGAGGAAAAAGACCGGATCTTCGATATCCTCGACATCTTCCAAGCTTTTTACCGGGATCTGCTTCTGTACCGGCAAGGTCGCCCGGAAGAGGAACTGGTCAACATCGATCTGGCCGAGAAGATCCGTCGGGTCGCCGCCCGGGAAAGTCTCCCCTCGCTGCTGGCCAAGCTCGACGCCATCGACGCCGGCCGTCGCCACCTGGAACGTAACGTCAATCGCCAGCTCGCCCTGGAAGTACTGCTGATGCGGCTGGCCGCCTGATAAAATTCAACCGGAAGGTTCGCCGATAACATGCCGAGAATCGTTTCCCTGAAATTCCGCGATGCCGGAAAACATTATTTCTTCAACCCCCTCGACCTTGAACTGGCCAAGGGCGACCGGGTCGTGGTCGAGACCGACCGGGGCCGGGCGTTGGCCACGGTGGTGGTCCCGCCGGAAGAACGAGCGGAGGACCAACTTCCCGGCGATCTCAAGAATGTCGTGAGAATCGCCACCGACGAAGATCTGGCCATGGCCCAGGCCAATGTCGAGCGGGAGCGGGAGGCCTACCTCTACTGCCAGGAGCGCATTCAAAAACGCAACATGGAGATGAAGCTGGTGCGGGCCGAGTATCTCTTCGACGGCTCGAAGATCATCTTCTATTTCACCGCCGACGGTCGCGTCGACTTTCGCGAACTGGTCAAGGATCTGGCCCATTACTTCCATACCCGTATCGAGATGCGCCAGATCGGGGTGCGCGACGAGGCCAAGCTGATCGGCGGCATCGGCATCTGCGGCCGGGAACTCTGCTGTTGCACCTTCCTCACCGAATTCACTCCGGTTTCCGTGCGCATGGCCAAGGAGCAGGGGCTGGCCCTCAATCCGACCAAGATTTCCGGCCAGTGCGGTCGCCTGCTCTGCTGCCTGAGCTATGAATTCGAAACCTACTGCGGGCTCAAGAAATGCCTGCCCAAATGCGGCCGTAAAGTACAGCTCGACGGGATCAAGGGGGAGGTGGTGAATCAGGACGTCTTGCGGCAAAAGGTGCAGGTGCGCCTTGAAGACGGCCGCAGCGTCTCCGTCACCGCCGAGCAGATCGAAGAAGGTAAGGGGCCGACCCCGGCCATGGGCGAGGACGCGCCGCGCCGCAACCGGCCGTCATCGGGCGGGCGGGGAAAATCGGGCCGGGGCGAAGGGCGCTCTCAGCCTTCCGCCAAACCGGCACCCCCGGCGGCCGCGCCGGAAAAGCCGGCAGCCAAACCGGTGAAACCGGTTCCGCCCGTCGAAACCAAAGCCCCGGAGCCGCCGACCGAAGGCGAAGACGCCGCCAAGAGCAGCCGCAAGCGGAGTCGCAGTCGGCGCCGCCCCCGACGCAAATAAGCCAAGGAG